>DATIPL010000104.1:0-15258 GCA_035471965.1 Gammaproteobacteria bacterium | reverse complement strand
CAGGCATCCGCCCGCCAACAACCAGCGCGCGGTGGCGCTGTTCCTGTCCCTGGGCCATCACGATTCCCTGGTGCGGCGCTTGAGTCATGCCTACAAGGATCGCTGGCGCGCCATGGGCGAGGCGCTGGCGACTCACCTGCCGGAGTCCTCGCAAATGCCGGTATTCGGCGGCACCGCCTGCTGGGTCAGGGGGCCGGAAACGCTCGATGCCCGGGAACTGAAAAAGATCGCCGCGGCCAAAGGGGTTCTCATCGAGCCCGGAGACATTTTTTTTGTCGGCGAGAATCCGCCGCAAAATTTCTTCAGGCTCGGATTCTCTTCCGTTCCCGTCGACCGTATCGCACCCGGGATCAGGCGGCTTGCCGACCTTATTCACGAGCTCGTATGAGCCGCTTGCCGAAGCGGCGGCGCGGATTCGTCCCCATGACTCGCGACGTTGCGGGCTCCTGGTTGAAACTCGGCGCCAGTTCGGTGAGGCTAAACTCCTGAACAAATCCGAGAACCGATTTCTACCTTGTCTTTCTTAATGACGGTCGCTTTGGAGCGTTCGGGATTTCATGCTTAATTGCCGAGTCGTCAGGAGACCGAGATGGCCATAACCGAATTGAAGTCCGCGCCGGATATGAGCGAAGCGGAATGGAATATCCGCTGTAATCTGGCGGCGCTCTACCGCATTCTTCACTCCCTCAGAATGACGGATCTGGTGTATACCCACATGTCCGCGCGTGTTCCCGGTGAGAACAACAGATTCCTCATCAATCGCTATGGCGATCTTTTCGACGAGATCACCGCATCGAGTCTGGTGAAAATGGATATGGACGGTAACGTGGTCGGCGATCCGTCGCGCTTCAACAGGGCTGGCTTCAATATTCACAGCGGCGTGTATCTGGCGCGTCCGGACGTCAACTGCATCATGCATACCCACACCCGCGCGGGAATCGCGGTGAGCGCCAGTGAACGCGGGCTGCTTCCCATAAGCCAGCACTCCCTCGTCGTGCTCAACGACCTTGCCTACCACGACTACGGGGGCCCGGGCACGCTGGAGGAGCGAGACGTGGTGGGTCACAGTTGCGCCAAGGCCAACAACATCATCATGCGTAACCACGGCTTGCTTGCACTGGGCGAGACCATACCTTCGGCATTCAAGCGCATGTATTACCTCGAGCAGTCCTGCCAGATCCAGACCGCAGCCGTGGCACTGAACGAGCCTCTGGTCATGATCCGCGACGACGTGCAGCAAGCCACGTTCGAAATGATGGAAGAAAACCAGTCCGCGCCCGATTACGGAAATTTCGAATGGGAGAGCCTGTTGAGAATGTTGGATCGGCAGGGAGCGGAGTATCGGAAGTGACGTGCAAGCGGCAGCCGTCAGGTAAGTGGTAGACAGCAGGTCGGCGCAATACGCTTCGCCATTGCGCCCTGCGTAACGCTAATCGAACATCGCAAGCTGCTTACCGGTGATGGCGTCGAAGCTGGTGCCGAGGAAATGCAGGACGCCGTCCGCCGCCGCCGCGAGCTGGCGATCGCGGTAGTGAGCATAGTCGGGCTTCGGAATAACACCGGTTACGGGCTGCGGTCCGGAGCGGGTGATGACATAGCGGACCCAGCGCCCGGGATTATCAAGCTGCCGCGCCGCCTGAACGTGAGGCGGAACATTCTTGGTGTACTCCGACAGCGAACGCCGCAAGCGCTTGCGGTAAACGAGCTCTTCGTCCAGCTTCCCCGCCATGAGCGCATCCAGCGTCTGTTTGACAAAGTCTTCGTAAGGCTCGTTCATGAACACCCGCCGGTAGAGCTCGCGCTGGAATCGGCGCGCCAGAGGCGTCCAGTCGGTGCGCACGCTCTCCAGCCCCTTGAACACAATCTGCTTTTTTCCATCGTGCGTCCGCACCAGACCCGCGTAGCGCTTCTTGCTGCCCGTATCCGCGCCGCGAATGGTGGGCATGAGAAACTTCAGAAAATGGGTCTCGAACTCGAGCTCGAGAAAGGATTCGAGGCGAAACTCCTCGCGGATACGGTGACGCCACCAGGCGCTGAGTTCCAGCGCCAGGCGCGCTCCGCGCTCTTTTGCTTCTCCTTCGGTAACGCCCTCTCCCAGCAGCACGAACAACGAGTCGGTATCGCCGTAGATGACGCGGTGACCGTCCTTTTCGATCAGCTCCCGGCTTTCGCGAATGATTTGATGTCCCCGGCGGGTGATGCTGCTGGCCAGTCGCGGGTCGTGAAAGCGGCAGGCGCGGGTGCCGAGCACGCCGTAAAAGGAATTCATGAGGATTTTGACTGCCTGCGACAACGGCGCGTCCCGGCGCCGCTTGGCCTCGTCCCGCGCCCGCCACAGCTCCTCGATAAGCTCCGGAAGAATGGCGCCCTCGCGGGCAAACGCGGCGTCCAGGAAACCTGGAATCGGATCATCCCCCGGCTCGATTAGAGCGTAGGGATCGACGCCGAAGGTGCGGATTATGCTTGGATAAAGACTCTTGAAATCCAGAAGAAGCACGTTGTCGTAGATGCCCGGCGCGGAATCCATGACGTAGCCGCCGGGGCTTCCCTCTCCGCTTTCTACGTCCTCCACGTCGATGGCGACACGTCCCTTGCGATGCAGCCTGGGAAGATACAGGTGATCGAAAGCAGCTACGGATCCGGAAAGCCGGTCCATGGCGAGGCCCGTGAGCTCGGAGCGGCGCACGGCAAAGTTCACCAGATCCGCCTTGGCGAAGATCTCCTCCACCAGAATGCAGTCTTCCACGTTGTACTCGACGAGCTTCATGGGATCCTGGCGATACAAACGCACGATCTCGGCCACGCGATCTTCCTCCGAATGGATTCGCTTGCCTCGTCCGAGAAGCGCCTGCGACACCGTCTCCAGCTCGAAGCTGTCGAAGGACCAGAACGCTGCGCGCAGGGCGTCGATGCCGTCGAGAACGACGCGCCCAGGCAGCCGCGCAACCCGGGCGCCGCCAGGCCCTCCGGCAGGAAGAATGGTCGCGCGCTCGCCGCCGCGGCCCATGGCGAAATCGACGCCCAGGTCGCGGCACTTGCGCTCGAGAAAATCCAGATCGAAATTGACGACGTTCCAGCCGATAACGATGTCCGGATCGGCGCGCGTCAGCCAGGAAAAAAAGGCGTCCAGCACGCCACGCTCGTCGGAGCAACAGGTCACCTCGACATCGCTCGACCGCAGCGGCCGATTGGAAACGATGAACGCCCGTGGTGTACCGAAGCCGCTGGCGGCGATGGAAAAGAGGCGGCCATCCAGCCCCTCGGTTTCAATATCAATGGACACGATCTTGAGCACGGGGGTGAACCGCGCCGCGCGTATCGCCGGATTGACGAACTGAAGGTAGCCCTCCCGCATTTCCGGGTCGCCCATGAGCTCGACCGCTGCGGTAATGAATCGCTCCATCAAGAAACGGTCGCTCGGCTTCAAATCCGATTCGAACAGAGACACGCCTTCAGACTTCAGCGCCCGGCGGGCGGCCAGCAGGTCACGCTGGAAGCGGAAATAAAGTCCGTCCACCGGCTTGCCGTGCATGGTTCGAAGATCGAGCGGTTTTCTATCGTAGCTCACCCCGGGCTCGAGGCTCGAGTCCACGTGGGCCCGGTGCTCGACAAAGCAAACCGCACGCTCTCCGCGAACGAGTATGCGCACCGGGCCATCCGTAGAGCGCGCCCAGAAACTGAATTCCAGACCCTCGGGCGTATCGCGCCACTGCCGGGTGAGCAGGAAGCAGCTCAAGGCGCCATTGCCGGCCGTTCCGGTCTGTTCCTGATATTCGGGTTTACTCACGCGTCAAACGTCGTCGCGGAAAAAACAAACGCCCTTGTACAATACCCGCTTCCCTCCCCCGGTATAAGAGGCGAGTATGAAAACCGATGACGGTATTGGCTTCATGGACGGGCGATACTGCCCGAGAGAAGCGCTTTCGCTCCCCGTTTCTGACCTGGGCTTCGCACTCTGCGACATGGCGTACGATGCGGTCCACGTGCGCGACGGGAAATTCTTCCGCTTGGACGATCATCTGGCACGTTTTCTCCGCGCCATCGAGCGACGGCGCTACACCACGCTCGCCTATGATCGGGACCAGATCCGCGAGGTGCTGTTCGAGTGCGTGCGGCGAGCCGGGCTGCGTGACGCCATGGTTCACGTGGTCGCGACCCGAGGGTCGCCGGAAGGTTTCACCAAGGATCTCCGCGGCTGCAAGAACCGGCTGCTTGCGTGGTCCGCGCCTTATTACGCCGTAGTTGCGGACGGGGACGTGGAGAACGGCGTCGGCGTCATCATAAGCAGGATTCCGCGGGTGCCTGCCGATTCCATCGATCCGACGGTGAAGAACTTCGCCCGGCTGGATTTTTCAGCGGCACTTCTTGAAGCCTACGATCGGGGCTGCACACACGCGATCCTGCTCGACCATGACGGCAACGTCACCGAGGGCCGGGGCTGGAATCTGTTCGCGCTTTTTGGCGGCGAGCTGATCTCACCCGACTCCGGCGTACTGGAAGGCATCACCCGGCAGACGGTGATGGAGCTCTGCGAGCAGAGTAATCTCAAGGCGCGGCTGGGGCGTATCCCCGGCGAAAATCTACATAAGGCGGACGAGATATTCATGGCGTCCACCGCCGGCGGACTCATTCCCATCAACGCCGTGGATGGAACGATCATTGGCGACGGTGCCGCGGGGCCGGTGACACGGCGACTTCGCCAGCGCTACTGGGCGCTTCACGATGATCCCCGGTATACGACCCGGGTGTACTAGAAACGCGGGCAAGCTCGCTTCCCATGAAAGGCGCGGGTTGATTCTATTGTCTCGAATATCTGATACATTTGGGCGCCATCGACGTGCAGGCTCGCGACGACGAAATCAGTGGATTTGTCGGGCTTTCACTGCCAGCAGTATCCGATAGCAGCGAACCACTCCAGCCGCCATGTCGCAGCAAAGTGTGCTTGCCGATCTGAAGTCGCGAATCGGATCCGAAATCTTCACCAGTGACTGGATTACCGTCGACCAGGAGAAAATCGACGCCTTCGCCGCGGCGACCGACGATCGTCAGTGGATACATACCGATCCGGAGCGCGCGGAAACCGAATCACCTTACGGCGCGACCATTGCACACGGCTATCTGATCATTTCGCTCTACCCGCAGATGCGCAGAAACGTGGTGGACGGCGTGCCGGTCTATCCCGGCGTCAAGAGCAGCATCAATTACGGCCTCAACAAGCTCAGATTTCCAAACGCGGTGCGTGCCGGCTCCCGGGTGCGCGGGCATACCGAGCTCATTCACGTCAAACGGATTCGTAACGCCATTCAAATGATCGAGAAGCTGACGGTGGAGATTGAGGGCGAGGAGAAACCCGCGTGCGTCGCTGAGGCCATCGTCTGGCTCGTTTTCTGACCTTTGCGCGCCCTGATCTCGCCTTGCGCGAACACTGATCCCGGGAAGATAAACAGATTGGTTGAAATTAAGAAGGCCGCCGTCATCGGCGCCGGAACCATGGGTTCGGGCATCGCCAGCCACCTGGCCAACGCCGGCCTGCCCGTCGTCCTGCTGGACCTCGTTCCAGAGGGCGCGAGCGGCAGGAATGTCGTCGCCGAGGGCGCCCTAAAACGCCTGCTCGATTCTCAGCCGCCTGCTTTCATGCAGCGCAGCAACGCAGAGCTCATCACTCCGGGCAATATCGAAGACCACCTGGAGCTCATCGCCGATGCGGACTGGATCGCTGAAGCGGTGGTCGAGCGTCTCGATGTCAAACAAGCGCTCTACCGGAAAGTCGACGCCGTACGCCATCCCGGCTCGATAGTGTCCTCCAACACCTCCACCATCCCCTTGTCGATGCTCACGGAGAAGATGCCTGAAGCGCTCAAGAGGAATTTTTGTATCACTCATTTTTTCAACCCGGTTCGCTACATGCGCCTGCTCGAGATCGTCGCCGGCCCGAAGACGCGGTCGGAAGTCATCAATGCGCTGTCGCGTTTCTGCGACATCGTGCTCGGCAAGGGCGTTGTTCCCTGCCGCGACACGCCGGGTTTCCTCGCTAACCGGGTGGGCGTCTACGCCCTTCAGGTGGGTATCGTGGAAGCGGCCAGGTCGGACCTGAGCGTTGAGGAAGCCGACACGCTCATGGGGCGTCCCATGGGGATCCCGAAGACCGGGGTGTTCGGGCTATACGATCTCATCGGGCTCGACCTGATGGTGGACGTGGCCTCGAGCCTCGAGTCCGCGCTGCCTGCAGACGATGCGTTTCACGACGTCGCCGCCGGCATCCCGCTGATTGCCAGACTGATCGAACTGGGCTACACGGGCAATAAGGGCAAGGGCGGATTTTACCGCGAGCGGGAAAAAAACGGCGAACGCGTTCGCGAAGCGATCGATTTGAAGACCGGCGAGTTCCGCGTCGCGGATCGCCCGCTGCTGGATGCTGCGGTGGCCGGGGAGGCGCGAGGCCTGCGTGCGCTGGTTACGCACGACGACAGATTCGGACGCTTTGCCTGGCGGGTTCTGGCGAAGGTGCTGACCTATGCCGCCTCGCTGATCCCCGAAATCGCCGACGACTCCCTGCCGGTGGATGAGGCAATGAAGCTCGGCTACAGCTGGAGCAAAGGTCCGTTCGAGATGATCGACGACCTGGGACCGGCGTGGTTCCGTAAAAGAATCGAAGCCGATGGCATGACCGTGCCGGCAGCGCTCCGGCGCGCCGGTCAGAGCAATTTTTATCGCGCCAACGAGGGCAGGCTGGAACGCCTGACCTTCTCGGGAAACTACCTGGCGGTGAAACGCGCGCCGGGTGTGATGCGTCTCGGTGATGTCACCAGAACCCGAACTGCCGTCGCCACGAACGAGGCCGCGAGTCTATGGGACGTGGGGAATGGCGTGGCCTGCGTCGAATTCCACAGCAAAGCCAACGCGCTGAGTCCCGACTCCATGGCGCTTGTCGTCGAGGCGCTTGAAATCGTCAACCACCGATTCAGGGCGCTGCTTTTTCATAACGACGCGCCGCACTTTTCGGTCGGCTTCAACCTCGAGTTCGTGCTGGCGGCGGCAAAGGAAAAATCATGGTCGCGCCTGGATGGCGCCTTGGACGCCTTCCAGTCAGCGTGTCTTGCCTGTCGCTACGCGCCTTTTCCCGTGGTCGGCGTGCCTGCCGGGCTGTCGCTGGGCGGCGGTTTCGAGGTGCTTCTTCATTGCGACGCGCTACAGGCTCACGCCAACAGCAGCATGGGCCTGGTGGAGACTGTTGTCGGTTTGGTGCCTTCGGGCGGCGGCTGCAAGCAGCTGCTCCATCGCTGGACGCGCGACGCAAACGACTTCGATGGAGCGCTCAAGGGCGCTCTGGAAGCGTTTGCAATTATCGGCATGGGCAAGACCGCAGCCTCGCCGCCGGAAGCAAGACCTTTGCGTTTGTTCGATGACCGTGATCGCTACAGCATGAACCGGGATCGGCTGCTGGTCGAAGCCAGAAGGCGGGCTGTCAGTCTGGCCAAGAACTACGTGCCACCGGAGAAACCCTCGTTCACAGCCCTGGGTGCGAAAGGATTGGACGCCATGGAGGCGATGCTGGATAAACTCGACGAGAAGGGTGTCACCACTCCGCATGACCTCGTCGTGGGCCGGCGCCTTGCGCGCGTGCTCTGCGGTGGGGATGGGAGCGAAGGCGAACGGGTGGACGAGGACGATCTGCTGGCGCTGGAGCGCGAGGCGTTCATCGCGCTGTGCGGCACGTCTTCGACGGTAGCGCGGATTGAGCACATGCTTTCCACCGGCCGTCCTCTGCGCAATTGATGCCGCTGGCGGGCCCGCGGGCCGAACCTGTTAATTCTTTTTACATTTGCGAGCAGCGGGCATTACTCTTGGCGGGGCGAAACCGATAAGTTACCGATGGTTCCCGGTTCCCGGGACCGCGCCGTCCCCGATAAGCTGGAAAACCCACCGGTTGTAACGAGCTTCCAAGGAGCGTTCGGATGAAAAAGAAAGGATTATCCCGAGGATCTGACAACGACATGGGTCGCCGGCCGAGACGCGCAGCGGCGGGTGCCGTGACGACGGCGGTGATTATCGCCGGATTTCTGGGCGCCGCCGTCATCATCGACGGCGGCGGCATTTCTGTCTCGGACAGTGTCGCCTACGCAAAAGGCGGTAACGGCGGTAATGGCGGTGGCGGGCGTGGCGGCGGCCACGGCGGTGGAAACAAGGGGAGCCGCGGCGATGTGTCCGACCGTGGTCTCGGACACGGCCACGCGAAGGGGTACGGATACGGCCACGCCAAGGGGCATGGGCAGGCCCACGCCGGAGTCGACGGAGAGGATAACGGCCACTCGGATCCCCCCGGTGCACCTTCTCTTGGAAAAAAATCCGCCTCCGAGAACGGCATCAGCGCGGCGGCTCTGGGCTCGCTCAACGCCGCGCACGCCTCGTCGACGGCGCGGGAAAATGCTTCACCCAACTCGATGGTTGGACATATCGCCGCTTTCGTGGACGCCGTGGAGTCGGAAAACATCAATGCCGCCGCGGAAGCTCTGGCGGCCAGGGCCAACAAGCCGGTCACCGAGCCGGTGGTGACGGAAGTCGCGCGGCAGGTCGAAGTCGATATAAGCGAAGAGACTGCTGCCGCAATCGCCACCCGCGCAGCTGAAATTCAGTCCGGCGAGAATCAAGAGCCCATAGGCGACTCGATGCCCGGCGGAAGCTGATCAATTTTCTGAGCTCGAGATCAGAACGGCGGCACGGTCCCGTGCCGCCGGTTTTATTAAAACAAGCTTCGCTTCCCCCAGGACCTGCCGGCGAGAGTTATCTCGATGTGCTCTCGATGAGCCCGTCGAGCAGCGAGACGGAAATCCGGCCGTTCACCGGCAGGTTGCTCGCCTCCTCGTAAGCCCGGATACCCTGGCGAGTCATCCTTCCCGGCATCCCGTCAATGGGTCCGGCGTCATAGCCGATGTTGCGAAGCGCATACTGCACGAATATGACCGTCGCCGGGTCGGTAAGCGACGCATAGCTCTTGGGGACGAACTTTTTCGCGTCCGCCTCGACCTGCGAAATCTGTTCATTTGAAAGCCGCTTGGCGATCTTCATCGCAACCTCGCCCGCCTTCTCATGCCCCCCCGATGCGGCGAGCGATATCCAGTAATAGGACTCGAGATCGTCCTTTGGCAGACCCAAACCGGAACCGTACATGACGCCATAGGCATATTGCGCACCCACGTGACCGCCGCGAGCGGCTCTGCCGTACCATCGCGCCGCCCAGGGGGCGTTCTTGGCCACTCCGTTTCCGTCTGCATAGGCCACGCCCAGCAGGTACTGGGCCTGCACGTGCCCTTGCTCGCCGGCGCGCGCGAGAAAAGCGACTCCGCGCTCGGGATTCTTCTCCACGCCGCTGCCGGTCATGAAATTGGCGCCGACCAGATACTGCGCCCGCTGATCGCCCAGATCGGCAGATCGATTGATGTAGCGCGCTCCCGTGCCTGAATCCTTGGGCACCAGCCGCCCCTGCGTATAGGCGATGCCAATCTCGTACGCAGCCGCCGGGTGTCCGAGATTAGCGGCGGCTTCGAGACGGCTGGCGTACTCGTCGTTTCTGCCGGCCGCACGCGCCTGATGCGCCGCGTCATACATCGCTTCCGCTTCGCTCGACGGCTGCACCGGTTTCTGCTTCGAGCCGCCGTCCACTTTGAAGAAAGACTTCACGCTGTCGACGGCGCTGTTGAATCGGGGCTGCACGCCGCTGCAACCGCCGACGACCAGAGCCAGCCCGATAACGGAGCTCGCCAGAATTTCCCGCTTTCTCAAAATCGTATCCATCGCTGCACCCTTGAGTTTCCGTGTGTCGCGCGCGCGACCCTGCCCCGGCACCGGGCAGACCGAGCCGCCGGGGATCGATCGCCGGCCCCGCACGGACCCGAATGTGTGAATCTAGGCGTTTTTCCCGGTCAGTTCTGAGATCCAGCTAACAAAATGGGAACAAAACTCTGTATCGGTTCCAGCGCATCCCGAAAGGCCGGCAATCAAGAATCAAGCGGTTCAACCGAGAGACAGGCGCAGGTGTTGCCCGAATTCCGTTCTCTCGTAGATCTCCGGCCGTATGGAGCAACGCTCGACCGGGCGGCCCCGCAGGAATCGTCAAGGAATCGTGGAAACCATGGCCAAATGCGTGGTTCCCAGCGGCCGCAGCGCCATCGGCCGGCAATTTGCCCGCGGCCTTTCAGGCTCGCTGTTCAAGGGACGTTGACAGAAATACGAACTGCAGACGAAAAAGCGGCTGAATCTTCGACATTTTGTGCAGGTCCGTGCTCGAAAGACATGGCGTCCACCGTGCGCGCGCTGCCGGCCCCGGCGTTCTTGCCGCTGACGATAAGTACGATAAACAGAATAAGACCGATGGACAGAATTCTGCCGATGAATCGAAGAATGAACATTTTCCCCCTCTGATCGCCGGATCAGCGTCACGTCGCCCCGTCCTTGTTCTCCTCGCGCCGCCGGCCGACGGCCGGCATGCGGCTACGTGACTCATTTATTGAGTTGTACCGGTTGAGCCTGTTGATTCGTCAGCCTTTCCCCTGTCTTTGTCTTCTGGCTTGAGGCTCTCCATCTTGTCGCGGAACTCCTCGGTAATCTCGTGCGCTTCAGCGGCACCCTGGACCGCCCGGGGCGTGATCAAGACCACCAGCTCGGTGCGTTCTCGATTATCGCTGTCCTGGCCAAACAAGAAACCAACAATTGGAATGTTGTGGAGTCCGGGGATGCCTGATGAGGAGACGTTGTCGTTCTCGCGTATCAACCCTCCGAGCACCACCGTCTCCCCGGACTGTATCGCCACGGTGCTGTTGATTTTCCGCTGCGAAATGGTGGGCGTCAGTGAGGGCGAAGTTGAGCTGACGTTACTGACCTCCTGCGAGAGTTCCAGGATAACCAGCCCGCCCGCGTTGACCCGCGGGGTGACCGTGAGCAGCACGCCGGTGTCGCGGAACTCGACGCTGTTGATGATATTAGACTCACCAGTGGTCGCCTGTTGCTGCTGAGTCGTCACCGGCACCTGGTCACCCACCTGGATGGTTGCCGTCTGATTGTTCAGCACCATGAGGCTGGGCGAGGAGATCACCTTGAGCTTGGATTCCGATGCCAGGGTGTTCAGAACGGCGCGCACCACACCGCCGGAAGTGATGGCGTAGGAGAATCCGGGTATTGCAGCCGCCAGACCAGCCGTATCATTCAGGTCGAGCTGGGCCTGGCCCACGCGGCTGCCGAGCTCGTTCTTGAAAAACCATTCAAGTCCATACTGAAGATTGTCGGTCAGTGTGACTTCCGCGATAGTCGCTTCGATAAGCACCTGCAGCGGCACGATGTCGAGATCCTTCAGGGCTTCGCGCACCTGGTCGTATTCCGACGCCGTCGCCATGATCAGCAGCGCGTTGTTCACTTCGTCGGCGATGATGCGGACCTTACCGCCTTCCGCCAGCTGCAGGCCTTCTCCCGCGCCGGTGGTGGCCCGCCGCGGCGCCGGGCTCTCGGGCACCTCCTGCCGCGGTGGAGCGGCGCCGGTGACCGCAGGCTCCGTTTCCTGAGCAATGATCGGCGGCGCCTGGGACTGAAGCTCGACGGGCTCGAGGCCGGGCGCGAGCTCGGGCGGCGGAATCCCCTGCTCGGCGGCGCGTTCTTCGAACACCTGCTGCAGCACCGCGGCGAGATCCGCCGCCTTGCCGTTTTGCACGTGATAGATGAACAAGCGACGGCCGCTGCCGCCGCGATCCTGATCCAGCCGATCCACCCAGCCGGCCACCTTTCGCAGGTATTCGCTTCGCGGCGAAATCACCAGCAGGGCGTTGAGCCGCTCTATGACCGCAAGCTGAACCAGGCCCGCGAGCGGCCCCTTGCCCGGGTCGCCGAAGACCTTTTCCAGATCGGATGCCAGCGTCTTGGCGTCGACGAAGTCGGGCGTGAACAGCGCGACCGACATTCCCGCGATCCAGTCCACGTCGAAGACGGCGACGGTCTCGAGCAGCGTTTCGATTTCCTGCCCGGTGCCGGCGAGTATCAGAAGATTCCTCTGTGTATCAACGCGAACGATGTTTCCCGCGGTGACGAAAGGCTCGAGGATCTTCTGCATCTCCCCGGCGGATACGTACCTGAGAGGCACGACGCGAACGCTGTAGCCGCGCGGCAGGGGCGCCGTCGTGTTGCCGAGCTGCGGGGAGGTGAGGCCCCGCAGCGCGCTTTCCCGCGGCACCACGTGATACAGATCACCGCGCCTGACCAGTGCCGCTCCGTTCATGCGCAGCAGCATCTCCAGGGTCGGAACGAGACTTTCCCGCGGCAGGGGCTCGCTGGTTTGAAGCGTGACCGCGCCCTGCACGCCCGGGTCGATGACATAATTCTGCTTGAGCAGGTCGGCGAGAATGACCTTGACCACCTCGAGCAGATTGGTGTTCTCGAAATTGAGCGTGATTTCGCCGGGCTCGGACGAGCCGTCCGGGGCCTTCACTTCGCGCACGAAGACGCCGCTCCCCGGCCGGTAGAAGTCGGCTCCGGCGGCGGCCGCCTCGGATTGGTCGCCCCCGGCAGGCGCGGTCACCGCGGCCGGCTCCGACGGCGGTGCCGCTTCGGGGCGCCCTCGGCCGCCGGCAATGGACTCGCCCACTGCCGCCGGAGGCAGCGATCGAGTCGACTCCACCACGGCGCAGCCGAAAAGCACGCTGGAAAGCGCCATGACTGTGCAGGCGCGGATACGTGGAGGTGGCAAGGTCCAATGGGGCACGGGGAATCAAAGGCCGCCGGTATTTTTTGCGTTTCGTAAAACGATTATTTGTTATCGTCGGCGCAAGTATCGGGTCCTACCCGTTGATTCGCAAGCAGGTTTGTTGCCGGCGGCCGGAAGGAAGATGCGTTTCAACGGCGGCAGATTCGGCTCAGCGCTCCGAGGCCGGCTCTTCCTGGGGCGCTGAGGGGCGCAGCCGGGCGCCGCTCAGAGCTCGGCGCAGGGTGCGCGTCGGTGAATCGGCCCCGGGCCTGGCTGGCGCCGGACGTTGCTGACTCCGCGGCGGCGCCGGGCCGAAGGTCCGAAGCGCGGCCTCCCGAGTCTCGCCGTCTTTGCTGAAGACAGCGCGATCATTATCCACCCTGTCCAGCCGCCAGCCGGCCACCCTTTCCCCTTCGGCCACCCGCGTGAGCTCTCCGCTCTGCGGGTGAACCAGAAGTACGGCGCGCTCGCTTTCGGTGATGACGATGGCGGATACGGTAAAGCTCCCGGCTGTTGAAGTCGGAAGCGGGGTCGGGGTTATCGGTGCGTCATCCGAGTCGGTTTCCGGTGGCCGACGGGTTTCGCTGAACAGGGGCCGCTCCACGGTCTCGCCCAGGGACGCCAGCGGCGGCAGCGTCAGTCGCACCGGCCCTGTAACCGTTTCCGCCCTGTCCTTGTCCGGGGTTGCCTCGAGGTCATCCGCGGAGGGGACACCGCTGCGCGCCTCCATCAGGATGATGACGCAGAGCGCCATCAGCGTGATCAACAGCATGGCGGAGATCCGGTTAGACATCATTCGAGCTCAGGACTGGGCGGGGTCGTGCTCGTAAAAACCGCTGACCTTGAAGCGCACGTCGAGCCAATCCTGCTCGGCCGTGCGCCTCGCTCCCAATCTCACCGTGGTGCGCCGCGCCACCACGAGGAGATCGTCGATCGCCAGCACCGGCTGGCCGGATTCCAGCGCGTAAAGGCTCTCCTGGACCGCCTGGGTGGTGCCCGTCATGCGCACGTTCACCGAGATGCGTTCAAAGGACGACACCTTTTCCGGCTCGAGTATCTGGGTGCTGGTGAGGCTGCCGCCCGCGGCCTGAACCGCCGCTTTGACCTGCTCCTGCAGGTCCGCTGCGGCGAGGGTCGCGCTGTCCGCCCGAAGGGTGAGCTCATCCAGGTTGATGCTCCTCCGGACCGTCTCCAGACGTCGTTCGAGGCCCGCCTGGCGGGTGGCGATGGATTCGAAGCGTGCCACCGTTTGTTCCAGATCCGCTATCCGATCACGATTTGCCGCGTAGCGCGCCCAAATCGGACGCACGACGAGTGCGCCGACGAGCGCGAGTGCCAGAAGCAGCAGCGTTACGGCCGCAATTCTTTGCTTCAGCTTATCGGCCTGCAGGCTCAACTTCGCTTTCCCTTGGTAGGCGTTTTTCCTGCCAGCTCGTCGCGCCCTGTTTCCAGCTTCGCCGATATATGGAATCGTTCACGACCCGACCGCGCGTCGCGGGTTATGGGGGATCCGAAGCGCGCCTCGCGGAACATCGGCGATGATTCCACCACCCCGATCAGCGCAGATGCGGCGTCCGAAAGACCCTGAAACTGCACCTCGCCGCTCTTGAAGTCGAGGCGATGAAGCCAGGTGCCGTCGGGAATAATTCGCGCAAGCTCCTCGATCAGCTCCACCGCGCTGGGTCCGGACTTCGTCTGCTCGAACAGCGCGCGCCTCTGTTCCAGCGCGTCGATTCGATCCTGAACCTCCACGGAGGCCATGGCGGCGGCGCGGGCGCGGTCGGCCCGCTGCTGAAGCGAGTCGATGTAGCGTTCCTGCTGGTAAATCGGAATCAGCGCCGCGGCCGCGAGGGCGACGAGATTGAGAACGATGAGCGCGCGGTTCAGCCCTCTTGTGGTGTGGGCGCGATAAACTCTCGGTAAGAACGTGAATCCACCCTTACCCTCGAGCCCTGTGTCCGGGCTGAATCGAAGCTCCCAGTCGGCAACCACGTCGAGCGCCTCGTCCACCACCGGCTTCTGCACCACGGTCAGATCCACTTCCAGCTTTCGCTGCTTGGAATCCCGCGCCTTCGGCCGGTAGTCGAAGTACACGTTGTCGGCATGGAAAGGCGTATGCCGTTCCATCTCGAAAGCCAGCACCTGGCGCAGGTTCTCTTCCGCGGCGAGCGGCAATCGCACACTTTTTTTCAGCCGCAGGGAATCGTCCACGTGGACCACGCAGCGGGTTCTTTCCGGACGCAGCCCGTGTGCAAGCGCGTTGACGGCTTCCCGTTGAGCGATCTGACCGCCGGCCGGTGTCTCCTGGCCGCCCCGGCCGGTGCTTCGCTCGATGCTGCCCAGCTCGTCGCTTTCGCCGCCGCTTCGGTGCCTGAAGACAATTTGAGAACGGGTAATCTCGATCTCGAGCACGCTGGCATCGCTGCGGCGGGATCGCGTCCAGCTCTGCGGCAGCATCTCCGCCAGCGTGCTTCGCCACCAGCTGAAGAATCTTCCGATCATTTCACTGGAAAGTATTCGTCTCGCCAAAAATA
>DATIPL010000103.1:0-4530 GCA_035471965.1 Gammaproteobacteria bacterium | reverse complement strand
CGATGCCGGCGATGAAAAGCTCGGCGATCGACGTATTGGAGATGACGCCGTAGATGATCATGCCGATGCTCGGCGGGATCAGCAACGCGATGTCGCTCGCGTTGATGATCAGCGCCAGCGCGAAGGAGTCCGGATAGCCCTTCTGCAGCAGGCGTGGCCGCATCGCCCCGCCCATGGCGACCACCGTCGCCTGGGTCGAGCCCGAGACCGCGCCGAACAGCGTGCACGCCGTGGCCGTGCTGACCGCGAGCCCGCCCTTCACGTGACCGACGAAGCGCATCACCATGTCGATCAGGCGTCCCGCCGACTGGCCCCGGGTCATGATGTCGGCGGCGAAAATGAACATCGGCACCGCGATCAGCGACGCCGGGCGTATTCCGGCCATCATCTGCTGGACCATGAAGTCCATTTTGCCGATCCCGCCGAACAGGGCGAAAAAGCCGATGAACGCCGCGATGATCAGGGGAATCATCAGGGGAAAGCCCAGCAGCAACAGGATAACCATGGTCACCATCATTATTGTTGCCATCTCGAGATCTCCCGCGGGTCAGACTTCAGTCTCGGTTTCTTCGTATCCTTCCAGCACGTTGGTGGAAAGGTAGACGTCCTTCTCGATGATGTTCTTGATGGCCGTCATCGTGTACTGGGTGCCGGTCACGAAAAAACCGATAGGCACCCAGACGAATATCCACCAGATCGGGATCTGAAGCGCAGGCAACACGCGGCCGCTGGACTGTACCTTGCCGATATATCGAACTGAGAAGTAACAGAGCGCGAACATGGCCAGGGCGGTCACGATGGCAATGACGACCATGAGCACTTTTCGGCCCATGAACGGGAGCTGATCGTAGATCGCGGACATCCGGATATGCCGGCCGTGACGCGCGGCGTAACCGACGCCGGCAAAGGTAATCAGGATAATGATGATGCGGTTGACCTCTTCGGTGAAAAAGAGGCTGTACTGAAAAACGAACCTGCCGACGACGTTGGCGACCGTATTCGTCGCCATGAGCAAGACGCCCGCCGCCAGGGCAAACGATTCGATCCGGCTGATCAGTGAGTCGATGGTGCCGAGAAAACCAGGCAGGCTGGACTCATGCTCGTTCGCTTTTTCTTCGCTCATCTATCGTCTCCCCCAATGCGGCGAAACCGTCGCCGCATCCAGCATCGCCCCCGCGATTCGCCCGGCGCGGCGAGGGTGGCGACACGGGAAACGGGCCAAAAGGCGCCGTTTCCCGTGTCAGTGCCTCGAGCGCAGTATTCGGTCCTGCGCGGTACCGGCGGCGGCTACATGGTCGCCTTCAGGTCTTTTTTCATCTGCTCTAGGATTTTCTTGCCGCTTTCCCCGGTCATCTCGATGAACTTGGCTTCCACTTCCTTGGCAGCTTCCTTGAAGCAGGATCGCTGCTCTTCGCTGAGCACGGTGACCGTCATTTCCGGCTTGGCCTTCTTGATCTTCTCCAGCTCGCTTTCGGCCAGACCTATCTGATAGTCGGCGATATAGTCATACGCCTTCGTCGCCGCGTCCTGGATCAGCTTCTGGTCTTCCTTGCTGAGCCCGTCGTAGAAATCCTTGTTTGCCATCACCGCGGTGGTGAAATTGTTATGACCCACGTAGGTGATGTAGTCGGTCACCTCATAGATCTTGGTCGAGTACAGGAAGAACGTCGGATTTTCCTGCCCCTGGATGATATTGGTCTGCAGGGCACCGTAAACCTCGCCCCAGGGGAGAGGCGTCGGTGTTGCGCCGAAGGCTTTGTAGGATTCGACCAGCAGCGGGTTGGTCATGACGCGAAACTTGACCTCGTTGAGGTCGCTGCAGGACTTGACCGGCGACTTGGTGGTCATGGCCACCTCGCCTTCCGGAAACATGGTCAGCAGCTCGAGGCCCTGTTGTGCATAAAGCTTCTTGAAATCCTGATTGATCGCCTTGCTCTTCTTGTAGAAACGAGCAAGATGATCCTGGTCGGTCGGCAGCAGGTAGGGCACGAAAAATACCTGGGCCTCGGGGATCAGAGAGCCGGTGAAACCCGGTGACTGGTCGACGAACTGCAAGATGCCCGCCTGCGCCTGCTCCATGATGTCCGCGGATTCACCCAGTGTTCCGAATGGAAACAGCTGCACCTTGTGCTTCGAATTTTTCTCGATGTGCTCCTTGAACTTCTGCGCGTACACGCCCTGTACTTCGGTAAGAGATTCTTCGAAGGCGTACCGCCAGGTGGCGGCGTCGGCAGACTGGACAAAAAGCAGAACGGGCGCGACCAGCACGGCGAGAAAGGCGTGAAAAAGCGATATCTTTTTCCTGACCATATTGAAACTCCTCCAGATTCTTATTCGACGAGTTACGGTCGTGATTTCACGACCGTTCGGATGCGGGACCAGCCGGGCTGCACGCCTCAGCCGTTCCTGAGTATCACGCCGAACGCTACCGCGACTGACCCATCGCGTCCAGCCATCGGCGGAAAATCAGCAAAAGTCCCGGGGAATTGCGACTTTTTCAGAGAGATGTTCGGTTCACGACTCTCGGGCGGGCACGAATTTTCGGTATCGACGGTCGTGCCGTTGCGGTGACGGACCTGGTTGAAGCAAAATCTGTGCCTCCCGCGGCCAACCGGCCATCGGGGAACGGGCGACGATCCCGCGGTTCGCGATCGCTGCCGGTGGCTTTTGTAGAGCTGCGGGTGTTGAGGGGAGAATGGCGCTGTGATTCCGGCAGTGACTTCCTATGTTTCATCTCGATGAGCGCGATATCGAGATCCTGACCATCCTGCGGCAGGAGGGGCGGATCTCGAAGTCGGCGCTCGCCAAGCGGGTGAACCTGTCCAATTCTCCCTGCTGGGAACGCCTGCGGCGCCTGGAAGATGCGGGGATCATCACCGGCTACGGGGCGCGTATCGCTCTGGAAAAGCTGACCGAGCACATTGTCGTGTTCGTCGTCGCCGAGCTCGAAAACCACAGAGCCGAGGACTTCGAGCTGTTCGAAAACGCCATCCGGGACGAGCCCGAAATCATCGCCTGCTGGGCGCTGGGCGGGGGGTTCGATTATCTGTTGAGGGTCGTCGCCCGAAACATCAATGCGTACCAGCAGCTGATCGATCGCCTGCTGGATCGAAACATCGGGCTGATGCGCTATTTCACCTACGTCGTGACCAAAGAGGTGAAATCCGTGTCCAGCCTGCCGCTGCAACGCCTGCTGGAGGACGATCCGACCGCCGCCCGCTGATCGCCGCCGGGACTCGCGCCGGAACATTTTTCGGTGACCGCCGGAGTCACGGGAAAATCTTCCACATTTCAGGCCGAGATCAGAAGCACTTTCGAGCCCGATTCCACCACAATCCGGAGTTGTCTCAGCTTCAGACGGACAAGCCATGACGACCTGCGCGCCAACGGAGGAATCCATTCTCAATCGCCTCGAAGACAAGAAGCTGTTTCGGACTTTTGCCTATGTGGATGGGAACTGGATCAGCGGAAGTGACGGACGGGTCATAAAGGTCAACGATCCGGCCAGCAGTTCCCAGCTCGGCGATGTGGCCGCGCTTTCCGGCGAGCAGAGCCTTCAGGCGGTGGCCGCGGCGCGGCGGGCCGCCGTCGACTGGGCGGGCATGCTGCCCCAGGACCGCAGCGCCTCGCTGTATCGATGGTTTCGCCTGATGCGTGAGGCCAGGGAGGATCTGGCGGTCCTGATGACCCTGGAGCAGGGCAAGCCGCTTTCCGAGTCGCGGGGCGAGATCGACTACGCTGCTTCGTTCATCGAGTTCTACTCCGAGGAAGCCAAGCGCCCGAACATCGAAGGCGTCACGTCCCACCTGCAGGGTGCGGAAGTGGAGGTGTGGAGAGAACCCTCCGGAGTGGCCGGACTCGTCACTCCGTGGAACTTTCCCTCTGCGATGCTCACGCGCAAGGCGGGCGCCGCCCTCGCCGCCGGCTGCACCGTGGTGGCCCATCCTTCGGCGGAAACGCCGTATTCCGCCCTGGCGCTGGCCGAGCTGGCGGACCGCGCGGGATTGCCGAAAGGCGTGTTCAACGTGGTCACAGGGCACGCGCCGGAGGTCGTTGGTCCGTGGCAGGAGTCCTCGGAGGTTCGGGTGCTGTCCTTTACCGGCTCCACCGAGGTGGGCCGCCTGCTCTACCGCCAGTCCGCCGCAACGCTCAAACGGCTGGTAATGGAGCTCGGAGGACACGCGCCCTTTCTCGTGTTCGCCGATGCCGATCTCGACTGGGCGGTCGAGCAGGCCATCGGCGCCAAGTTCGCGACCTCCGGTCAGGACTGTCTGGCGGCCAACCGCTTCTTTATCGAGCGGCCCGTTTACGAACCGTTCTGCCGCAAGTTCACCGAGCGCACGGCGGCGCTGACCGTCGGCCCCGGCCTGGAGGATCCGGACATCGGCCCGCTCATGAACGAAAGCGCGCTCGAAAAGCAGGTTGAGCATGTCCGCGACGCGGTTGCCAAGGGGGCGCGCGTCCTTACGGGCGGGGAACGGCATCCGGCCGGCACGCTCTTCTTTACGCCGACGGTGCTCTGCGACGTTC
>DATIPL010000102.1:0-3166 GCA_035471965.1 Gammaproteobacteria bacterium | reverse complement strand
CCGTAGAGGCCGACGGCGTGAACCTCGTCCAGATAGGTCATCGCTCCATGGGCGTCGGCCACGTCGCAGTACTCCCCGATGGGCGCGATATCGCCGTCCATGGAATAGACCGATTCGAACACCACCAGCTTGGGGCGTCCGGGATCCACGCGCTCGAGCCTGCGCTGCAAATCCTCCGGGTCATTGTGTCTGAAGATGTGCTTCTCCGCCCGGCTGTGGCGAATGCCCTCGATCATCGAGGCGTGATTCCATGCGTCCGAGAAAACGGCGCAATCCGGCATCCGGGAAGCGAGCGTGCCGAGGGCCGCCCAGTTGGAAACGTAGCCGGAAGTGAACAGCAGCGCGGCCGTCTTGCGGTGAAGGTCCGCCAGCTCGCGCTCCAGCAGGACGTGGTAGTGGTTGGTGCCGGAGATATTCCGGGTGCCGCCGGCGCCGGCGCCGCAGCGGCTCAGCGCCTGATGCATGGCCTCCAGCACCGTGGGGTGCTGGCCCATTCCCAGGTAGTCGTTGGAGCACCAGACGGTGACCTCATGCTCCGAGTCCGCGGCATGGCGCGTGGCCCGGGGAAATGCGCCCGCTTTGCGTTCCAGATCGGCGAAAACCCGGTAGCGGCCCTCCTCGCGCAGGCCCTCAATCTCGCGGGAGAAAAATTCTTCGTAGTTCATGGCTCGTCCCGGCGGATGGCTAAAGCCCGACGCCAACATTAATCGAGCAGGGAGGTTTCCGAAACCCCCCTTGATTGACCTCGGTCAAGCGGAGGCCGAAAAGGCGGAGCGGATATCCCTGTCGAGCACTTCGGATTTAAGCGCCGCGTAAGCCTTGGGCAAATACTCGGGAAGCTGGGATTCCCGCAGATCGAAGCCGAAGGCGCGTTTACTCAAGACGATGATGGGCGGCGCCTGGATGCGCTTGAAGAAGCTGACCCGCAGCTGGCGGTCGATCCATTCGAGGTCCTCCACCCACGCGCGTGTATGTGCAAAGTGCCGGAGAAACTCGGCCTCGTCTCGATATTCGAGCTCGATGAATATCCGCCCGCGCAAGAACCAGTCAAGGACGTCCAGCGGATGCCTGCGATACTCGATGAGCTGTCGGAGCAGGGCGTCGTGATAACCATAACGAATGGGATCGCCCAGCCCCCGGGTGACGTCCTGGGCTTCGGAAAGCTCCGCGCTCGGGACCACCTCGCCGGTGATCAGATTCGACGGAATGACCTCGCGGCCGAAGATTTCCTGGTTCAGATATCGGGCCAGCTCGAATACCTGTGTCTTGTAGAGATCGGCAATCGGCGCCACCGCGCCGTTGACATCGCCATAGAGCGTCGCATAGCCGAGCGCCGTCTCGGTCTTATTGCCGTTGTTGGTGAAGATCAGCCCGCATTTTGCCGCCAGCCCCGCGAGCAGGTCGGCGCCGCGAATTCGCGCCTGAATGTTTTCATCCACCAGCCGGGTGTAGTTTCCCGCCGCCCCGGGAAACGCGCTGTCCCGGATCTTTCTCGACAGGAGCTCGTAGAGATCCTGGATCGAGCAGCTCAGGTAGTCGACTGCCAGGTTCTCGCAGATGCGGCGGGCGTTGTCTCGAGTGATCCCGGCATTGAAACGGCTCGGCATGTTCACGGCGAACACTCGATCGGGACCGAAAGCCTGGACGAGCATCGACAGGGCGACGCTGGAATCGATCCCGCCGCTGACGCCGATGAGAAATCCGTTCTCCTGTCCGCGAACGTGGTCGAGATGTCGCAAGCCCGTAATGATGCCCTCATAGATGTCGTCAAGGCCGCTTCTCGGCGCAGAGGCGGCAGCGTCGCCGTCGGGCACCAGCAGCATCTGCTCCCGCCACGACGTGGCGCGCTGGCAGATTTCACCGTCGGAAGCATAGGCAGTGGTGTCGCCGTCGAAGACCAGAATGTTCTTTCCGTTATTCTGCGCGCCGACGTGATTGACGTAGAAGAAAGGAAGCGGCGATCGCGCAAGCACCTCGTGCACGACGCGGCTGCGCTTGGCATTTTTCTGCCAGGTCCAGGGCGACGCAGAGAGATTGAAAACCGCGTCGGCTCCGCGCCGGTGAAACATTCTGAGCGTATCCAGCACTTCATGATCAAGAGCGTAGTCCTGACACCAGATGTCTTCGCAGAGCTGGACTCCGAAGCGGAAGCTGCCGCCTTCCCTGCGTGTCACCTCAAACGGCACCAGCCAGTCGCTCAGGGGGCGGCCTTCGGCAGCGGCGAGCTTACGCAGGGAGTAGAAATGCCGGTCGTCATCGAAAAAACGATAGTTGGGGTGAAGCGTCTTCGGCAGCACGCCCTGCGGAAGTGACCCGGGTACGTCCGGCCGGGTGAGATAACGACCGTTGCTACAGACATGCACGGCATTGTACTTGCGTGCGCGGCCGTCCTCCCCGATGCGCGACTTGTCGATGGCCACGTTGCCGAAAAGCACCGTGAGAGACTCGCTGGCGGCCACGATCTCGGCGCTGTAGGCGGCAAAGTCCTCCACCAGCGCGTCCACTTCCCACAGATCGCCGATGATGTATCCCGGGATGCACATTTCCGAGAAAACCACGATCTCGGCTCCCGCGTCCCTGGCCCGCTCCATGTGCTCGAGCATGCGAGCGACATTCAGATCCGGGCGGCCCGGCCGCACCTCCATCTGCACCAGGGCAATGTTCGGCAGCTGGTTGAACTTCATTGGCAGTGCCTCGAGGGATCGTCGTCGATCAAGTGGAATGGCGTACCTGCCGCGACCATATGTATGTAGCATGTCACGGAAGACGGGATCCGTTCCAGCAACCAGGGAGTCAGCGATCAGCCATGTCCCAAGCCCTCCAGAGGCCGCGGGCGGCCAGCATTCTCATCACCTTCGCCGCGTTCGTGGTGGTGGTCGCCGGTCTGCGGGCGGCTGAACCCATCGTCGTGCCGTTCCTGCTGTCTGTTTTTCTCGCCATCATCAGCGCCCCGCCGCTTTTCTGGCTGGAGAACCGGGGTCTGCCGAAATGGCTCGCCATGCTGACGGTGATCACGGGCATCGTGGCCGTGGCTTTCGGCATCACCGCGCTGCTGGGAAATTCCATCAACGATTTTTCCCGCGACATTCCGTTTTACAAAACCCGGCTCAAGGAACAGTTCGGCGGCCTGGTGACCTGGCTCAGCGCCCACGGCCTTCAGGTAACG
>DATIPL010000101.1:0-8123 GCA_035471965.1 Gammaproteobacteria bacterium | reverse complement strand
TTCACGAGGCGGACCGACTTCAGGCGCTCGTCGATCGGCTGCTCGGCCCGAGAACCCGGCCCAAAAAGCGCGCCATGAACATTCACGAAGTTACCGAGCATGTGCGCACTCTGATCGAGGCGGAGGCGCCCGCCGGAGTGGTGGTCGATCGCGATTACGACCCCAGCATTCCCGAGCTCGAGGCCGACCCGGAGCTTCTCATCCAGGCGACACTCAATGTGGTCAAGAACGCGGTGCAGGCTATCGACGGCGCCGGCCGCATCTTGATCAAGACCCGCATCCACCGTCAGTACACCATCGGTCAGCGGCGCCATCGCCTGGTCGTTCGGGTCGACATCAGCGACAACGGTCCGGGTATCCCGGAAGAGCTCAAGGCGCTCATTTTCTATCCGATGGTGACCGGGCGGTCCGACGGCACCGGACTGGGTTTGAGCATCGCGCAGTCTCTGGCCAACCGGCACGGGGGGCTGATCGAATGCCACAGCGAGCCGGGCAACACCACTTTCAGCATTCTGCTGCCCGTGGGCAACGGCGAAGAGAACGAAGGTCAGGCGACGAAGACAGTCAACAGGGCCGGTCAAACGTGAGCCATTCAATGAACGTTTGGGTGATCGACGACGACCAATCCATACGCTGGGTGCTGGAAAAGGCGCTTGCGCGCGAGGGCATGAGCGTCACCGGATTTACCAGCGGGGGAGGGGTGCTCGAGAAGCTGGAACGATCGCGTCCCGACGTCATTCTCTCTGACATCCGCATGCCGGAAACGGACGGTCTCACGCTTCTCGAATCCATCTCCGAGCAGTATCCAGGGCTGCCCGTGATCATCATGACCGCGTACTCGGATCTGGACAGCACCGTGGCCGCTTTTCAGAGCGGAGCCTTCGAGTATCTGCCCAAACCCTTCGACGTGGACGACGCCGTGGCGCTGGTGCGACGCGCCGCGACCCACGCTCAGGAGCAACGCTCAGTGTCGCGTCCGGCCATCGAGAGCCCGGACCGCAGCATCATCGGCTCGTCGCCCGCCATGCAGGAGGTTTTTCGCGCCATCGGGCGGCTCTCCCGCTCGAACATCACGGTGCTCATCACCGGCGAGTCCGGCACCGGAAAAGAGCTGGTGGCGCGAGCGCTGCACCGTCACAGTCCAAGGTCCGGAAAATCGTTTATCGCGCTGAACACCGCAGCGATTCCTCGCGAGCTTCTCGAATCGGAGCTGTTCGGTCACGAGCGCGGAGCCTTCACCGGGGCGCAGGCGCAGCGCCGGGGACGATTCGAGCAGGCCGACGGCGGTACGCTGTTCCTCGACGAAATCGGCGACATGCCGTCGGAGCTGCAGACACGACTGCTGCGCGTGCTGGCGGATGGCGAGTTTTATCGAGTGGGCGGTCACGAGCCCATCCGCGTCAATGTGCGCATCATTGCCGCCACACATCAGGATCTGGAGGCGCGGGTTCGGGAAGGCAGCTTTCGCGAAGACCTGTTTCATCGCCTGAACGTCATCCGCGTTCACTCGCCGTCCCTGCGCAATCGGCGCGAGGACATTCCGCTGCTGCTGGACCACTTCCTCAAATCGGCGGCGGAAGAGCTGAACACCGAAATCAAGACGCTCAAGCCCGAAGTCGAGCGCTACCTCACGGCCCTGGACTGGCCGGGCAACGTGCGCCAGCTCGAGAACACCTGCCGCTGGCTCACGGTGATGGCATCCGGCAGCGAAATACATCTGGATGATCTGCCGCCGGAGCTCAAAGCCCGGCAAGCGGGCGAGGAAACTTCCCTGGGCTGGGAGGACGGACTCAAGCGCTGGACGGAGCGGCGGCTTTCCGAGGGGCGGGACAATCTGTTAGACGAGGCGCTGCCTCGATTCGAAAAGACCTTGCTGGATGCCGCTCTGCGATACACCGGCGGTCGACGACAGGATGCGGCCAGGCTACTGGGCTGGGGTCGAAATACGCTGACGCGGAAGATAAAAGATCACGGGATATGACGGCGGCGGCGGGTGGCGGCGGAGATTTTTAACCGGTGGAGGGTAGATGGTAGATGGGGATTGAAAGGCCACCATTGCCCGCTCCCATCTACCCTCTACCACCTACCACCTTGCGATTAGGCCGCTTGCTGCTCTGTTAGCCTTCAGCGTTCCCAAAGACCCGAGGCCCGGTTCCCGCCATGCAGCCCATCGACTGGCTTTACCGATCCGCCCGAATCAGTCCCGACGCCGCTGCCATAGATGCGCCCGGAGCCAAGCTCAGCTACGCGGAGCTGGTCGCCCGGGTCGACGGCCTGGCGGTGGCGCTGCAGAACAGTGACCCGGCGCCGCATTCCCGGGTCGGCATTTGCGCTCACAACACGCTGGAACACCTTCTTTCCATTCTCGCGGTCATGGCGGCGGAAAAGGTGTGGGTGCCGCTCAATCCGCTGGACTCGGCCTCGGATCTCAAGACCAAAACGCAACTTTCCCGTCCCGGCCTGATGGTGGCCGATGACGATTGCTTCGGCGCGATTGAAGATGCCG
The DNA here is from genome assembly GCA_035471965.1 of Gammaproteobacteria bacterium. Lineage (GTDB taxonomy): Bacteria > Pseudomonadota > Gammaproteobacteria > HK1 > HK1 > CAMYJH01. The sequence goes on along the minus strand of DATIPL010000101.1, from coordinate 5,617 downwards.
ACGCACCGATCATCTTCGGCGCTGGCGCCCCTCATGAACACGATCCGGCGAAGACGATAGCCGGTTTGGTCATGCGGCATCTCGGTGAACGGCCGGTGCGAACGGGTCTGGACGGCACCGCGACCCAGGCGCTCAAGTTCACCGGTGGCTCCAGCGGCGCGCCCAAGGGGGTGCTCCAGCCCTGTCGCGCCTGGATTGCCGGCGCCATCAACATGCTCGCCGCTCACCGATTCGAGGCGACGGATCGTTTCCTGCTGGCGGCGCCGCTTACCCACGGCACCTCCTGTTACGTGATGCCCGTGCTCGCTGCCGGCGGCACCCTGGTGCTGCTCGGCGGCCGGGCAAAGCCCGAGGCCGTGCTGGACGCATTTGACCGGAGGCACGTCACAGCGACATTTCTTCCGCCGACGCTGATTTACATGTTGATGAGCGCGCTGGACCAGGTCCGCTCGGATGTCGGCAGCCTGAGACTCCTGATCTACGGCGCGGCGCCCATGCCTCCAGAGCGCGTGCGCGAGGCGCGGTCCCTGTTCGGTCCGATTATCGCGGCCAACTACGGCTTGACCGAAGCGCCCCAAATCATCACCGCGCTGGAGCCGGAGCAGATGAACGATGAACGTCTCGCCTCCGCGGGACGCGCGGGGTTCACCAACAGGGTCGAGATCATGAGCACGGACAGAAAAATCCTTCCCCCGGGAGAGTCCGGCGAGGTGGTCGTAAGCGGCGACCTGGTCATGAGCGGTTATCTGGATCTTCCCGAACAAACGGCCGAGGTCCTCGTCGATGGCTGGCTGCATACCGGGGATCTCGGTCATCTGGACGACGCCGGCTTTCTGTATATCACTGACCGCATCAAGGACGTGATCATCAGTGGTGGCTTCAACGTTTACCCCGGCGAAGTGGAGCGAGCTCTGGCCGCTCACCCCGCGGTAAGCGAATGCGTCGTCTTCGGCGTGGCCGACGACAAGTGGGGCGAAGCCGTGCACGCCGCCGTCACTTTGAGAAGCGGACAAAATGCGGTTGCGGAAGAGATGATCCGCTTCGTCAAGAACAGCGTCGGATCGGTCAAGGCGCCGAAGCGCATTCACGTGCTGAGCGACGTGCCGAGAAGCCCGGTGGGTAAGGTGCAGAGAAGGAAGGTGCGTGAGCTCATCACACGCGGCCTGGCAGACTGACTCAGCGCCGGCGGCACCTCGTCGCCGGCAGCGCTGGGCTTCACCGGGTCACCGATCGAGATTGCGAAAGCGCATCGATGTCGGGTATTGGCCGGGAGAATGAGGCATCGTTGGCGAGCGCGCTCTCGATGGCCGAGGCCACGCCGATGACGAAGCGGTCCGAATGCCAGCGCGGACCCACCAGCTGAATTCCGAACGGCGTACCGGTGGCGTCGTCTCCGCACGGGAGGGAGACGACGGGGTGACCGGTTAGCGTCAGTCCCGCCGTGAGATCCGCCCACTGGATGTAGTTATCAAGCTCGATTCCGTTGATATGGGTGCAGAAGAGCTGCTCCACCGGGAAAGGTGGGACAGCCACGGTGGGACAGACGAGCAGGTCGAAGCCCTCGAAGAACTTCTGCAGCTTTCGATAAATGCGGGTGCATTCGGCGTAGGCCCAGCCGATGTCCTCGGGCTTCATGGAAAGCCCGGCCTCGACGTTGGTGCGGACGTTGGGGCCCAGCAGATCTCCGTGATTCCTGTAGTTGTCCAGCTGAGCGGAGAGAAAGTGCAGACCGCGGATGAGCCAGAATATGCGTGTCGATCCTTCCATTTCAGGATCCCGCGCTTCCGACCGACCGAACAACGGTGCAATGCGCGCCATACACTTTTTGAAAGTATCGCGAATGCCGTTGTCCACCTGGGCGAAGCCCAGGTCTTCGGAGAAGGCGACCCGAAGCTTCGAAAGATCGATATCTTCGATCTCCCGGTAGCTCGAAGGCTCCAGCGGACGGGCCAGGGGATCGCAGGCGTCGCTGCCCGCCATGGCGGAGAGCATGAGCGCCGCGTCCGCCACGTTTCTGGCCATGGGGCCCTGAACGTTGTACGTGGTGAGCCCGATCACCCGGCGGTCCGACGGCACCAGACCGGGCGTGCCTCGAATCGCCACGACTCCGCAGTAGGCCGCCGGAATCCTCAGACTGCCGCCGGTGTCCGAGCCGGTGCAGATCGGCACCATGTCGCAGGCCAGGGCAACGGCGGATCCGCCGGACGACCCGCCGCAGGTGCGCGCGGTGTCAAAGGGATTGCGGGTCGCGCCATAGACCTTGTTGACGGTATTGGCGCCGGCGCCGAATTCCGGGGTGTTGGTTTTGCAAAGCGCAATGGCGCCGGCCTGCCTGAGCGCGGCGATGATGCGTTCGTCCTTCTCCGGAATGTGGTCCTTGTAAATGAGTGAGCCGAAAGTGGTGCGGATGCCTTCGGTGACGTTGAGGTCCTTGATGCCCAAAGGCAGCCCGTGAAGCGCGCCCAGGTCGACGCCTTTGACCGCCGCGGCCTCGGCGGCCCTGGCCTCGTCGCGGGCCCGCTCATAGCAGTCTGCAACCACGGCGTTGACGGTGGGGTTCACCGCCTCGATGCGGGCGATGCAGTCATCCACGAGCTCGACGGGCGAAAGCGTCTTGGCGGCGATGAGCTTCCGCGCAACCAGGGCGCTGAGCTCGCAGGGCCGGCTCACGCCGCGCGGGAACCGTTCTTGACCGCGAGGCGCTTCACCACGTTGCTCACGATGCGCAGGCCGACGTCATCGGCCAAAGTCATTATGGACTCCGGATGAAACTGCACCGCCGCTATCGGAAGCTCCCGGTGCTCAATGGCCATCACCAGGCCGTCGTCGGTCTCGGCAGTGACCTCGAGCACCTCGGGAAGCGCGTCGCGGACGGCAAAAAGAGAGTGATATCGTCCCGCCTCGAAGTCCCGGGGCACCCCCTCGAAGATGGAGCCGCCAAGCAAGCGCACGCGGGAATTCTTGCCGTGCACGGGTTTGGGCAGGATTTCCAGCGAGCCCCCGTAGTATTCGACGATGCCCTGAAGCCCGAGGCACACTCCGAAGATGGGTTTTGCCTGCTCCAGGGCCATGCGGATGGTCTCGGCAAGCCTGAAGTCCTCCGGTCGCCCGGGTCCGGGTGAAAGCAGGATCAGATCAGGGGCCTCCTGCTCAAGGCGCTGCGGTGAGAATCCGCAGCGGTAGGTCACCACCTCCGCTCCGGTCTGACGAAAGTAGCCCGCCAGCGTATGCACGAAGGAATCCTCGTGGTCCACCATCAGCACCTTTTTGCCCGCCCCGGGTCGCTCCGACAGCGCCTCGACGCGGGGCAGCGGCTCGTCATCGGCGCGATTGATCGCATCGAGCAACGCGGAAGCCTTGAGCCGGGTCTCCTGCTCTTCCGCGTCCGGGTCCGATTCGAAAAGTAACGTCGCGCCTGCACGAACTTCGGCAATTCCATTCTTGATCCGCACCGTTCGCAGAGTCAGCCCCGTGTTCATGTTTCCGTTGAATCCTATGAATCCCATTGCCCCGCCGTACCAGCAGCGCGGAGAGCGCTCATGGTCTTCAATGAACTGAATCGCGTGTTGTTTGGGTGCGCCGGTGACCGTGACCGCCCAGGTATGGGCAAGAAAGCCGTCCAGCGCATCGTACCCTTCCCGGAGTATGCCCTCTACGTGATCAACGGTGTGGATGAGGCGTGAGTACATTTCGATTTGTCTTCTGCCGATGACCTGGATACTGCCGGGTTCACAGACGCGGGACTTGTCGTTTCGATCCACATCCGTGCACATGGTGAGTTCGGAGGTTTCCTTCTCCGAGGACAAAAGCTCAAGGATCTGCGCCGCGTCGCCAATGGCATTGATGCCCCGCTTGATGGTTCCGGAAATAGGGCAGGTTTCGATCCGTCGTCCCTCCACCCGCACGTACATCTCCGGAGAGGCGGCGACGAGGTATTCCTGCTCGCCCAGATTCATCAGCGCGCCGTACGGCGCCGGATTGCGAGTTTTCAGCCGTCTGAACACCTCCGACGGAGGCGCAGGACAGGGCTCGAAAAAAGTCTGACTGGGGACGACCTCGAAAAGATCACCGCGGCGAAAGCGCTCGATGGCCTCGCGAACCGTGTCAGCGTATTCTCCGGGGGCGTGGTCACATCTGGAATCGGCGTCGGGCGCGGACACATACGCCGAGTCTTCGCCGATCCGTTCCAGCCCACGACTATCGCCGTCCCCGGTTTCGAAATCGTAGCGATAGAGCGTCGCCACCTCCCGCCGGTGATCCACTATCAGAATTTCGTCGGGAAGATAGAGCACCAGATCCCGCTGGGAACCGTCCCGCTCCAGCTTTTGCCGCACGGGCTCGAACTGAAAAGCGAGCTCGTAGCCGAATGCGCCATAGAAACCCAGATGCGTATCCTGCTCCGTGCTGAACAGCGCAATGATCGCGCGAAGCACCGAAAATACGCTCGGCTGCTTGCTTCTGAGCTCCTCGGGAAACCACTCGCTGGATTGGCGAACCACGCCCGAGACCAGATCGCTTTCGCGCTCCAAGGATTCGACCGCCGCGCAATCGTCCAGGGCACCGATCATCGTCGGCAGGAGAACGCTGCCGCGGTCGCTCAACGCGCGCAGGGTGAAGTTTCGTCCGCGTGCGGTGAACTCTATCACCGGGTCGATGAATCCGATGTCCCAGCGCGTATAGCGACCCGGATATTCGAAAGAGGACGTCAGCAGAACGCCGCGTCGCTCGTCCAGCGACGCGGCAATGGAATCGGCGGCCCTGGCGTAAGTTTGCGGGACCTCTTCCCGTCTTACGCGGATCCCGCCGGCGGTCTCGTATATCAGGCCGGGATTGGTATGATCGGTCTTGCTCATGAGCTTACTCCGCGGCACATCGCCGCGCTGTCTCTTTGATCGACGGGCTGCGGAGGCGGCGGGATCCAAACGAAAAGGCCGCCAACATCCGTGGCGGCCTTTTCTTTGATACTCGACGAAACGAAGTTATGGCGGCCGCCCGGTCAAGACGACCACCACCAGACGCGTCCATCGGTGGGGCGCTTCGTTCTCATGCCGGAAAGCTTGACCCGCCCCGGGCGGGGTGTCAAGAAAACCGCGGGTGGGGCTCACTCGGGAACGGGAATTTGGCGTTCAAGGGGTGGGTTCGGATCCGGATATCGGCGGTAACGGGGGATTCAGCGTGTCGTTCGGGTACGGGCGAATGTGGCTGCTCCTCGTGACGGCGGCCGTTGTTCCGCTTGCGGCAGGTCCTGCCCTTGCAACGGCTGCAGGTGCGGATACGACGCCCCCCGCATGGCGCCGGCATACGTCACCGTCACCGAACCCGGAGTCCGGGGAGGTGGTGAAAATTCAGCTCCGGGCGCTGCGCGGAAATGACGAAACGAACACTGGTATCGCCATCGCCTATACATTCGCATCGCCAGAAAACAAGGCATCCACCGGCCCGTTATCGCGATTCATCCACATGATCAAAGCGGGCCCCTGTCGGCTCATGCTCGAGTTCGAACACTCGGGCTACATGCCGGTCGCAGTAGCGGGCCCCCCGCGGTGCAGCGGGTGACCGTGGCGGGCCGGCGGGAGATCCGTACTTATGAGGTTCTGCTTCACCGCCGGACCGGACC
>DATIPL010000100.1:0-3657 GCA_035471965.1 Gammaproteobacteria bacterium | reverse complement strand
ACGGAACAGTTGTTATTGTACCTGGCGGCCCATAGAAGTTGATGTAGCGATTGTCAGATCCCCCATAGAGATTTGCGAGCGCAGACAGAAGTCGCTTTTCTTTAGGTTTCAAGCCATCAATCGTCTCGATCGTGGATCGCACCCGAAGATACAGTCCGTCATCTCGATTAAACGCGTTGTAAAACTTGCTCATAAGGCTGCGGATTTCGGAGGCTCCGCCAATTTGGTCGACGCTCGACGGTATGTCCGTCAGGCCTCCTGCATCGGCCTGATCGAGAATATCCAGCCAGAGATCGTAATGGTCCAAAGCATGTAATTGCAGCGCAATCGACGCGGTCGTCGGGGCGGCACGTGCGCTTGCCTTAAAGGTCCAAAACTCATAAGCTGCTTGTTCCGTTTTCGGGAGAGGAAATGAGCCAAGTCCCTTTGCGGCACGCGCCAAAGGTTCGGCCGGGGGAGTCGCTTCCTCGACCCAAAGTGACCCCCTTTGCCTGCCTGTAGAATCGTAGATAGGTTGCTTTCGCCCGGTTAGCACCTGGTACAAAACGACACGATCCGCTGTAGCGATTGCTGCGGCAAATACTTGATCTTCGCCATTCGATTTGGGCTTGGCAAAATTGAAATCGAAGACCACAACATCAGCTCCGCGCTCTACTAAGCTATCAAGCACGCGCGCGTGAACGCTACGCGGCCAATCTCTCGGCATTTTTGGCAGATCCAGTTTCTTGCCGGTGGAGCTGTCGATCGCGATCACCGCCACCTCATTGGGTGGTTGGACTGGTCCTCTTATTTTGAAGAGCCAGGACAAACCGAAATTCTTCTCGAAATCGAGGCCGAGCGGCGTAATGGCAAATGCGGCGCCGAAAAATCCGATGAGGGCACTAGCGAATAGTCCCCGTTGCCATCGGCTCAGTTGCCATCTGCCCATCTGCTCTACCTTGCCTGAAAAGGACTGTTACCCGAGGCATTTTGAGATCGCGAAGATGTACCATCGCGATTGGCCGCTATAAATGGCCAAGTAGCTCATATCGGCGCTCGCGATTCAAGCACCGGTGCGTATGCACTTCTCCAGCCAATCAACCTGCCTGTTGCCGCCATAAACGTCGGACATTCAGGAATATTTGGACCCGAAACAGACTTCGGCCCCCCGAATTAGGTGCAGCGTCACGCAGCCGCCGCCAGCAGGGCGCGTCTTCCGGACTTGTGATAGAACCAATTAGCTGGTCTACAAATTGGTTGATCTCTAAATTTGTTGGCGTAGGGTCTTTCGCTTGTCAGCCCGTATCTCCATCCGAAAGGCAGCTAACCTTCTGGTACCAGATTCGGACGGCACGCCCCGTGATACGGCCGGTGCCTTTTCCTCGGCTAGACCTGAAAAGCGAGTGGATTAACTTGGCGCCCCCGGGCAATGTGGTCGGTCCCGCCCGCTAGTCGGGCCCGACTAGATTAGCCACCACCATGCCACTCCTGTCTAAGTTCGATCATGCACTTGCGCCGCACCTATGAGGTTCTGCCTATGACCGAAGACAGCCCAAAATGTGCAGAATGGGCTAATGCGAATAAAGATGATTCCCTGGGGATTCACGGCGGCTGCCAGTGCGGCGCCCTGCGCTACCGGATTGCCGGGCCGGTCGAGGCGGTCACCCACTGCCACTGCACGATGTGCCGCCGGACGTCGGGGGCGGTGGTCGTGACTTGGCTGACGGTGGCAGTGCCGTCCTTCACCTTCACCCGCGGGACCCCGGCGCGCTACCGCTCCTCCGCCCACGCCGAACGGGCCTTCTGCCCGGTCTGCGGCTGCCAGATCACCTTTGTGAGCAGCCGCTTCCCGGAGGCTGTGGACGTCACGGTCGGCTCGCTGGATGATCCGGACCGGACCCCGGCGGACCACCAGATCTGGACCGAGAACCGAATTTCGTGGTTGCATCTGGACGAGGATCTGCCGGCCTTTCCGCAGGAGACGCCGCCGGAGGCCATGCCGAAACGGAGCTGACGGAGGAGCGCCAGCGTCGGCGCGTGATCATGACCTTCCTGGCCCTCGACGACCGGACCCCGCGCGTTCTGATCGTGCGCCCCTGGGCGACTTGGGGCCTGATCTCGCTGTGCAGCGCGGTCTTTCTGCTCCAGAGCGTGATCGTCCTGTTCGGCGGTGAGCACCTGATCCTCGATCACGGGCTAGTTGCGGCGACGCTATCGGGCCATGCCCCTCTCAGCGCGCAGCTCCGGCCGGTCGACCCGTTGGTGACCCTGCTCACCTACATGTTCCTCCACGGCAACGGCTGGCACCTGGCGCTCAATCTGCTGTTCCTATTGATCTTCGGCGACGCCATCGAGGAGGCCCTGGGCCACCTGCGCTTTCTCGTCTTCTTCCTGCTTGGCGGAGTCGCCGCCGGACTGGCGCAGGTCGTGATGCTGCCCGAGTCCGGGTTGCCGATGATCGGCGCCAGCGGCGCGGTAGCGGCCGTGCTCGGCGCCGCCCTGGTCCTGCGGCCCCATGCCCGGATCCCGGTTCCGTTCCGCGCCGCGCCGCTGCGAGTTTCGGCCGTCCCGCTCCTTGTCCTGTGGTTCGGCTTTCAGCTCTTCATGGCGCTCGGCGGCGCCGGGCCGAACATCGCCTGGTGGGCGCATATCGGCGGCTTTCTCACCGGCGTCGTGCTGGTCGGCGCGTTCCGGCAGAGCGAACCGAGGGCGCTCGCCCCGGCCTGGCGCCCGGCCACCTGGCCGGCGAGCGGCGACCGCCGGCCGCACGGCGGGACCGAGCCTTCCCGCCGGGGCCCTTGGGACTGATCCGGGCTTCGGTCGTGTCCGCTCTCGCAGCGCGCGGTCTTTTCCTTTTTCTGTTGCTGCTCGGCGGCTGCGAAGGCGAAGGCCCGCGCCTCGCCCCGCTCGGTAATGCTCGCCTTCGCCGATAGCCTGACCTACGGCTGGGTCGCGGGCCCCGAGCAAAGCTTCCCAGCCGTGCTCCAGCCTCTGATCTGCCACCGCGAAGTGCGCTCCAGCGAGCCGGGCGAAACCACTGCGCAGGGATTGAAGCGCTAACGTGTTGTGCTCTCGGCGGTCCAATTGCAGCACCTGATCCTGTGCCTCGGCGTCAAAACCATTGTCGCGCCATAGTCGGCATTGGCCTGCCCTCCTTAACCGGATCCCGATGAGTTAGAGATCTAGGGCATCGGGGTCCTTTGGGAACGAGGGGATTGGCTGAGGTCGAAGAAGCGCCATTCGGTCGAGCAAATCATCATCCGCCTGCGCGAATCGGAGGCACTGCTGGCGCTGGCCAAGCGGGTGAACTCGAGTGCCAGGGAGTCTTCGGAGACGGTCGGGGCCTCGGTAGCTGTCCCGGTCTGAACAACCTCTGGGACGCCATCGGACATGCCGTCGACATCTTCACTCCCGGCGAATGCCCAAACTACGTCGCGGTCGTCGGATGTACACCCGATTGACCGGAAAATGCTCTGGCGAGTGGTGCTAAACAAGGGTGGAGGGCGGTCAAGTGGTAATCCTGTGTCATTCATGGCTTGGATGGCACCGGCTCCTGTGTTTTCCCCAGAATCTGTAGATAACTCTGTGCACACTTTTTCGATGCATCCAATCTGGCTGAAGCTTTCGGGAGTCTCCATATTTATCCCAACGGCAAGAGGTTTTGACTTGCGGGGGTTC
>DATIPL010000099.1:0-1857 GCA_035471965.1 Gammaproteobacteria bacterium | reverse complement strand
CACCTGCCGGCAGTGCGGTCAACCGCTGATCGTGATCGAGATCCTCGCACCCCAGCATGCACCCAGGGCGCCACCGCAACGGCAGGCCGCAGGACGACACTGAAAAAGAATCAAAAACGCGATGCCGAAACTCGCCGGCAGCAAGATCGCTCGGCCTGGGACAGCCGAATCGTGGAAACGACGATCGGATTACGACCTTTCAAATTGAAAACGCAGCGCAGACAAGGTCAAGCATCCGATATCGCCGTCGCGCATCGGGGCGATCAGCAACGAACCACGCAACACCCGCATCCAGACAACCGGTCAAATCCCCATAGGCAGCGCGTACGTGTGACGAGCTACTGTCAAATCTGGTGTATGGAGTAACTGATTCAAGCGGCTTTCCTGCTGATCTCTCTTTCATCGACTCCATCGATAAACTGAATGCCGGCGACGAGGTCGGCAAGGTGTCGAAAGCCGCGTAATCGTCGCCATCGTTTCTGTGCGCTCATGGCGAGCTGATGCATCAGGCTCAGCCCGCTTTTTGCACTGACACAGTTCCTCGTCTTCCTCGTGCGCAGTCGGATGGTCGCGAACGTCGACTCGATCGGATTGGTCGTTCGTACGTGCTGCCAGTGCGCCGCCGGGAAGTCGTAGAAGGCGAGGAGCTCCGTGCGATCCTTGACCAGGCATTCGACTGCCTTCGGATATTTGGCCTGGTAGGTCGCGATGAATCGATCGAACGCCTTCTCCGCCGCCTCCCGGCTCTCGGCCTGCCAGATCTCGTGCAGCGCGGGCTTGGCGTCCGGATGGAGCGACTTCGGCAGCTTGTTGAGCACGTTCGCGGTTTTGTGCACCCAGCAGCGCTGAGTGCGCGTCGTCGGATAGACTTCCGCCAGCGCCGCCCAGAAGCCGAGAGCGCCGTCGCCGACCGCGAGCTTGGCGGCGTCGAGGCCGCGGTCCTTCAGACTCAGCAGAACGGCTTTCCAGCTCGCCGCCGACTCCCGAAAGCCGTCCTCGATCGCCAGAAAATGCTTGCGACCATGCACGTCGCAGCCGACGACAACGAGGACGCAGCGGCGCTCATCGGCTCTCACGTTCACGTAGATGCCATCGGCCCACAGATACACGAACTCATGGCCCCGCCAGTCCCGCTGCCGCCAGTCGGCATACTCGGCCTCCCAGCCGCGCTTGAGCCGGGCAATCGTCGAGGGCGATAAGCCCTTGACCGAGTCGCCGAACAGCGCCCTGAGCGCCTCATCGACGTCGTTCGTCGACACGCCTTTCAAGTACAGCCACGGAATGACCGCCTCGAGCCGCCTCGTCTTCTTCAGATACGGCGGCAAAAGCTCCGATCGAAAGCACCGGCCCTCGCCCGCGCGATCCCGGGTCTTGGGCACTCGCACCGACACAGGCCCCACGCCGGTCAGCACCTCCCGCTCCGGCTGATAGCCATTGCGCACTACAGCGCGGCGACCGGCCGCGTCTCGATCTGCCGCGTGACTGTCGATAAACGCTCTCAATTCAGCCTCCACTGCCTGGCGAATGATCCGCCGCGCCCCGTCGCGCACCAGATCGCTGAGCTCATCTCGAAAGGCTGGATCGGAAAAGGAAACAATCGTATCGTTGCTCATGGTGGCGTATCTCCCTTGTTCGCTGAAACTCAGGTCTTTGCTAAACCCAATTTCAGCAGGAATACGCCGCCATCTTCAATTCATCTCATACACCAGGTCTGAGGGTAACTCGTAAGATCTTCTCCGAGGCGCATCTTTTCTCTGATTTCATCCGGTGATTCCTCGGTTATTGATCGGAAGTCGTGACTTATCTCCCGATACGAGGCTGCTGTTAGGGATACCGTATTTTGGCGTACCTCTACGG
>DATIPL010000098.1:0-3339 GCA_035471965.1 Gammaproteobacteria bacterium | reverse complement strand
GGCCGGATCGATTCAGGGCAGGCCAGAAGCGATTGCGCGGATTGGCAAAATAAAACCCTGCCTCCACCGAAGTCAGCGAGGGATTGAGCCCGATGGAGACGAGGCGAAGGCCGGGCCGCAGATAATCCGGCAGGGTTTTCATTTCGATGACGATCGGCGGCTCAAGTACGCCGCACCTCTCTGTGCACAACTCTGGTGCGAAGTCTAAACACTCCGCCCCGCTTCGGTGCGGGTGAGACAACCCGCACCCCGACCCCCGCCCGCAATCGGCCTGTAACTTCCTGTTTCCAGTCGACCTGAGGCCGGCTGGCACGGGCCGTGCACCGGTCGATGCAGTGCTGGCATCCGCGCGGTAAGACCGCGCCTGATCTTAGGGAGTAGACAGACATGAAGCTGATAACCGCAATCATCAAGCCGTTCAAGCTCGACGACGTCCGCGCGGCGCTCTCGGATATCGGCGTCACGGGGATGACGCTCACCGAGGTGAAGGGATTCGGGCGGCAGAAAGGCCATACCGAGCTCTACCGCGGGGCGGAATACGTGGTGGATTTTCTGCCCAAGGCGCGGCTCGAGGTGGCGGTGGAGGATGGCGAAGTCGAACGCACCATCGCGGCCATCACCGAAGCCGCACGGACGGGAAAGATCGGCGACGGGAAGATCTTCGTCACCGAACTGCCGCAGGCGGTGCGCATCCGAACCGGCGAAACGGGTGACTCAGCCCTCTGAATACTCGCAATCAAGGAGAGATCGATCATGACGTTTTTTAGATGCCGATCCGCTGCGGCGGTCGTTTTACTCACGCTTGCGCCCTCGCTTGCGTTCGCACAGGAGCTCAACGCCGGTGACACCGCCTGGATGCTTACCGCCACGGCGCTGGTCCTGTTCATGACCATCCCGGGATTGTCTCTTTTCTACGCCGGCATGGTTCGAAGCAAGAACGTCCTCTCGGTGCTGATGCAGTGCTTTGCCATCACCGGACTGATGTCCATTCTATGGGCCTTTTTCGCCTACAGTCTCGCCTTCGAGGACGGGGGCGGCATGAACAGCTTCGTCGGCGGACTCGGCAAGGCCTTTCTTTCCGGTGTCACCGTCGAGTCCATGAGCGGCAGCATCCCGGAAACGGTCTTCATGACTTTCCAGATGACTTTCGCCATCATCACTCCGGCGCTGATCGTCGGCGCCTTCGCCGAGCGGATGAAGTTTTCCGCCATGCTGGTTTTCATGGCCGTCTGGCTGCTCGTGGTGTACGCGCCCGTCTGCCACTGGGTGTGGGGCGGAGGATGGCTCGGCGGCTTGGGGATCCTCGACTTCGCCGGAGGCACCGTGGTCCACATCAATGCCGGCGTCGCCGGACTGGCCGCCTGCATCGCGCTGGGTGCGCGCAAAGGCTATCCCGAGCGGCAGATGCCGCCGAACAATCTGGGTTATACCATCGTCGGCGCCGCCATGCTCTGGGTGGGGTGGTTCGGCTTCAACGCCGGCAGCGAGCTCGCCGCCGACAACGTCGCCGGCATGGCCATGGCCGTGACCCAGCTTGCCACCGCCGCCGCGGCGCTCGCCTGGATGTTTTCCGAGTGGATCGCCCACGGCAAACCCAGCGTGCTCGGTATCGCCTCGGGCGCCATCGCGGGTCTCGTCGCCATCACACCGGCCTCCGGTTCCGTCGGTCCCATGGGCTCCATCGTCATCGGACTTGCCTCCGGCGTGATCTGTTTCATCGCCGCCACCAAGATCAAACGCGCGCTGGGCTATGACGACACCCTGGACGTGTTCGGCATTCACGCCGTGGGCGGCATCGTCGGCGCCATGCTCACCGGCGTGTTCGCCGCCACCAGTCTCGGCGGCGCGGGCTTCGGCGACGGCAACGAGACCATGGGCGCGCAGCTCTTCGCCCAGCTCATCGGCGTGGTCGCGACCTTCGTCTACACCTTCATCGCGAGCTTTGTGATCCTCAAGATCCTCGACGGTGTCATGGGACTTCGCGTCGACGCGGACCAGGAAGAAGAAGGTCTCGACATCGCCCTGCATGACGAGCGGGGGTACATTCTCTGAACCGATAGTTTCGGAGCGACGAAAGAAAGGCCGGGTTGGAAATCCCGGCCTTTCTCTTTTATTGCGAATCTTTAGAAAGTGGCCGCAGTCATTCGCGAGGTCTGGTCTATTGAAGGCTGAGTTTCTGCTCACCCCGCCTCGTCTTCTCCAGCAAGCTGCCTCACCGAATTAAGTATACTGTCCCCCGAATTCGAGGAGCAGATCGAGATGGAGTTCCTACGTCCACTGGTTCCGGTTGTGCTCGCTGCAGCGTTCGGCGTCAGCGGCTGTGGCGGCGCCACGCGCGCGATCGACGAGGAGTTTCCGGCCGCAGGCGACTGGTTCGGGGGCCCTCCCAGCTCCATCGCGGTGCTGCCGGGTGATGAGGTCCCGTCGTTGACGCTTTCCTCCCTCGAAGCCCGCGCGAGCGACACGGCGAAGCCGGAGGGATCCTCGAGCACTGCCGGCATCGAATGCGGCTCGCATCCCGTTTCGGGCTGCAGCGATGGCGCGCTCGCCGCTGCCCTGGGGGTGCCCGTTGCTTCGGCCAGCGAAAAAGAGACCACGGGAATCTGGTCGCTATACGACACACCTTCGTTACGGCGAGCGAACGAGCACCTGAAACACAGCCTCGCCGACCGCCGCCCGCAGCTTCTGATCAGTCATGCGCTGGTATCGCGGATTCGTGAACGGACCGCGTACGACGCGCAGCTCAAATCCTTCCGTGGCTACCCGGAGGAATTCGTGCCCGAGGGGCCGTTCAACGGGGTGGTCGAGATCGAATTGATGAAGTTCGGATTGACAGTTGACGGCCCGCTCGACGAAACCGTCGAGGACCCCCGGGTGGCACTCGAGATCGGGGTGCGGGCGAACGTCTACTCCATGCGCAAACGAGAGTTCGTGCGGGGAGCTCGGGGCCGATGGGAGTACCTGGGCAGAACTCACAGGCTTTCCGAGTTGACCGCGGAAAACGGCCGTCTGCTGAACGAAGAGCTCGAGCGCGCGGCGACTTCCCTCGCCCGGCACATCGTCAATTGAGAAGCATCGGTCCGGGAGCGGACGGTTTGTTCCCTTAGTTGCAGGCAGCGTTCCGCACCAATCTGCTCGGTTCGGCCGCAACGCGGTCGGACCGAAACGGTCAGGCCGCGGCTTTTCCGGTTTCCAGCGTGGTCTCTTTGCCTTTCGCGTCCAGCGTGTGCATGCTGACCGGGCGCCGCCACACGCGGTGGATGTAATCGATGACCTTCTTCGCCCGCTCCGTGTCGAGGCCGCGGCCGTCCACATCGCTCTCGTGCTTGAGCTCCAGCG
>DATIPL010000097.1:0-4528 GCA_035471965.1 Gammaproteobacteria bacterium | reverse complement strand
CGACGCGGCGGCGGCGCAGTTCGCCGACGGACTCACCATGGAAATCATGACCGAGTTCGTCAAGCTTCCGGGTCTGTTCCTGGCGAGTGATTTCTCGACCCTGCGCTACCGAAGGGAAAAGCCTTCGCCGCAGGCGGTGGCGAGGGAGCTGGGCGTGCGCTACCTGCTGGACGGGACCGTGGCACGCTCCGGCGAGCGGTTGAGGGTCCACGTGCAGCTCGTGGACGCCATGAGCGGCGCGCGGATGTGGGCGCAACGCTACGAGAGCGCGCAGCAGGACGCCTTCGAGATCCAGGACTCGATCACCGATTCGATCATCACCGCTCTGGACGTGAAGCTGGTGTCGGGGAAGCGTTCTCACGTCACCCGCCGGTCGCTGCGCGACCGGGAGGCTCTGCATCACTATTACAACGGGTGGTCCCATCTCATCGCCGGAACCCGTGACGATCTCGTCCTGGCGCAGCGCGAGTTCGTCACCGCCGCCGAGCTGGAGCCGAATTCTCCCCTGCCGCTGGCGATGGCTTCGTGGACCTACTGGTGGCAAGGATTCCGCGTGCTCGAGGCCGATGCGGAGGCGGCCTTCGAACGGGCCGAACATTTCGCCCGGCGGGCGCAGGCACTGCAGGATCCGAACGGTTTCGCCAGCCTCGTCATGGCGCACATCCACCTTCTGCGGCGCGAGCACGATCAGGCACTCGTGACGGCGATGCACGCGCTCGACCTCAGACCGAGCTGCGACGTGAGCGCGGCGGCGGTCGCCAACGTCCTCAACTACGCGGACCGGTCGGAGGAGGCGATCCGGTATGCCGAACGGGCGATACGTCTCACCCCCATCGCGCCCACCATCTACCCCGCCATCCTCGCGAGCTGTTACTACGGGGCCGGACGGCACGAGCAGGCGATTGCGGCGGCACACGCCATCATCGAGCTCAACCCGGACGCTCTGGACGCATGGCTGGTGCTCGCGGCAGCGGAGAGCGCGATGGGTAACGAAGGCGCGGCGCGCGCGGCCGCCGGCGAGCTGCTGCGCATCAAGCCCGATCTCAGGCTCGACGCGTATCTGGAGACCCAGCCCTACGCGCGGGAGGAGCGACTCCGGGAGCTCGGGGAACGGCTGCGACGGGCGGGGCTGCGCTGAAGTCCGGCGACATCGTCTCGATCCACGCCGCGGCGGGCGACATGGGGCGGATTCTAAAAAAAGCCGGGTCAGAGACTCGATTGATCCGGCTCTTGCTCAACCGGACGCCTCGGGCACGGCAACGCGGAACAGCAGTCAGGCGAAGATCAATGCCGCACCGCCGATGGATGTCAGCAGTCCGGGCCGGCCCGCGCCGGCTTCGCCGACGGGATAGCGACTTCCGCAGAACAACACGATTCCCGCAAACCTGTTCCACCCGGGCGATGAACGAAGGCCGAAGACAAATGGATTTACTGTCCCCCGGAACTCGTGATCGAGACGTGGTCGAACGGCAGTAGAATTTTTCAATCACGGAGACCCATCGTGACCTCACGACTCACCGCCGCGCTTCTTTTCATCCTGTTTCCCTGCCACGTGTTGGCCGCGGGGCCGACCGCCACGTTTGCCGGCACGAGCAGCGCCCCGCTGGAAAACCCCCACGACCTCAAGCTGTCTCCGGATGGA
This sequence comes from Gammaproteobacteria bacterium, assembly GCA_035471965.1. Lineage (GTDB taxonomy): Bacteria > Pseudomonadota > Gammaproteobacteria > HK1 > HK1 > CAMYJH01. Next base: position 2,886 of record DATIPL010000097.1, on the reverse strand, counting down.
AAATATCTGTTCGTGTCCGATGTGGGCAACAACCGGATCGCGATTCTCGATCCCGGGACCCTGGAGCTCATCGCCGAGTTCGGCTCGGACCACCAGTCGGGCACGCATGACGTGGACTTCGACCAACAGGGCCGCGCCTACGTGGCCGACACCCATAACCACCGGGTCACGATTTACGAGATGGAGGGAACCCGGGCGACACTGGTGGGCGAGCTGGGCGAACGGATCCGCGGGCCGGAAGGCGTGCTGGTTCATCCCAACGGGCGGGTCTACGTGGCCGGCGCCTGGTCGGGCAACGTGGTGGCCTACGAGAACGGTGAAGTGGTCGGCGAGCTTACGGGACTGTCATCACCGCACGATCTCGAAGTCGCCGGCAATGGCGATATCTGGCTTTCGGATGCCGGCAACGACCGCATGCTCCTGCTGACTCCGGAGCTCGCGATCAAGCGCGAGCTCAAGGGCGACCCGTACGACTTCAACGGAGTGCGCTACCAGGACGTGCTGGCGGACGGCACGGTAATCGCCGCGGACAAGAACAACCACAGCGTCAAGATCATCGCGCCGGACGGCGCGCTGGTGCTGGTGCTCGGCACCGGCAGGCCGGGGAAGGGACCCGGCCGGTTCACGACGCCGGAAGGTGTCGAGGTGATGGGGGATACCTTGTGGCTGTCCGATTCGGGGAATGACCGGGTCGTCAAGTACACCCTGGAATGGGACTAGACCCGGAGAAAGAACAGGGTCAGAGACCGATCTCTGTCTGATCGCACAAGCCCGGGCCCGCCCGGTCCGGCCTCTTTTTCGCTCATTCGGGTAACCATCAGACGCCATGTCGCCGCTCGCCGACCGCACCTACCGCCGACTGTTTGCCGCGCAGGTCATCGCCCTTCTGGGCACCGGCCTGTCGAGCATTGCGCTCGCCCTGCTGGCTTATGACCTGGCCGGCGGCGATGCCGGCGCCGTCCTCGGCACGGCGCTGGCGCTCAAGATGGTGGCTTATGTGGGCATCGCGCCCGTCGTCGGCGGCTTCGCCCACCGCCTGGCCCGCAAGCGTCTGCTCATCGGGCTCGACGTGGCGCGTGCGGGAATGGTGGTCTGTCTGCCTTTCGTCACCGAGGTGTGGCAGATCTACCTGCTGATCTTTCTCCTCAACGGCTGCTCGGCGGGCTTCACCCCGACTTTTCAGGCCACCATTCCGGACGTGCTCCCGGACGAGGCCCAGTACACCCGCGCGCTGTCGCTTTCCCGTCTCGCTTACGATCTCGAGAACCTGCTGAGTCCGACGCTTGCCGCCGCCGCTCTGCTTTTCACCAGCTACGACGGGCTTTTCGCCGCCAATGCCGCGGCCTTCCTGGTCTCCGCGCTGCTGGTGTTCTCGGTTTCACTGCCTTCCCCGAAGCCGCAGGATCAGACGGGCGGCGTGTGGCACAGGATGACCCTCGGGATCCGCGTTTACTTCAAGACGCCGAGACTGCGGGCGCTGCTTGCGCTGTCGCTCGCCGTTGCCGCCGCGGGGGCCATGGTCATCGTCAACACCGTCGTTTATGTGCGCGATCGTCTCGGCGGCACGGAAAGCGACACCGCGCTGGCGTTCGCGGGATTCGGCGCAGGCTCGATGCTGGTGGCGCTGCTGCTGCCCCGCGCGCTGGACCGGCTGCCGGATCGCCCCTTCATGCTCGCAGGCGGCGTGCTGCTCGGAGGAAGCCTGTTTTTAGGGCTCCAGGCGCCGATGCTTTCAACGCTTTTGCTGGTCTGGTTTCTTCTCGGCGCCGGTTCTTCACTGGTGCAAACGCCGGCGGGCAGGCTTCTACGGCGCTCCGCCCGCGAGGGCGATCGCCCGGCGATCTATTCCGCCCAGTTCGCGCTCTCCCATGCCTGCTGGCTGATCGCCTATCCGCTGGCCGGATGGCTCGGGGCAGCGTCTGGCCTCGGCGCCGCCTTCGTCGTGCTCGCCATCATGGCGCTGATGGCCGCCGCCGCCGCCTTCGCGCTCTGGCCGGCGCCCGATGCCATCGAGCTGGAACACGTGCACGAAGAAATGGTGCACGAGCACCCGCACGTGCACGACGAGCACCATCAGCACGAGCACGAGGGCTGGGAAGGACCGGAGCCGCACCGTCATCCGCACCGGCACGCACGCTTGCGTCACAAGCACGCCTTCGTCATCGATCCTCATCACCCCGTATGGCCGAGAAGCTGACTTCGATGGGGCCGGGTCGAGTGAAACGTGAAAACGAAGGAATCAGATCCGGGGTCGAGCGTCTTCTGAAAAAACAGGTTCAGAGACCCGTTTCCGCTGCCGCGCGGCTCAGACGCTCAACGAATTAAGAAACAGGTCGCTGACCCCCGTTTTTCACGTTCGGCCCGCCGCCCTGGTACGACCCGGCGTGTCGGTGCTCCAGGTGCATTAAGCGCCGGCTGACTGAGCGCCGACGCCAACGTCTCGCCGTTCAGCTTCCGTCCGGCGTTTCGAACAGCGCGAGAAACCGTTCATAGCGCGAGCCTTTTAGCTCCGACTTCGGGATGAACTCGAGCGCGGCGGAATTGATGCAATAACGCAGCCCCGTCGGAGGGGGCCCGTCCTTGAACACGTGGCCAAGGTGGGAGTCCGCGTATTGGCTGCGGACCTCGGTGCGCGGGAACAGGAGCCTGTAATCCGTCTTCTTGACGATCTCGACCCCATCCATGGGCCTGGTGAAGCTGGGCCAGCCCGTGCCCGAGTCGAATTTGTCCTTCGAGGAGAACAGCGGCTCCCCGCTGACGATATCCACGTAGATGCCGTCACGTTTCTCGTTCCAGTAGGCATTGGCGAAAGGCCGCTCGGTCGCGTCGTTCTGCGTGACCTCGTACTGCAACGGCGTGAGCAGCTTCCGAAGCTCCGTATCATCC
>DATIPL010000096.1:0-1551 GCA_035471965.1 Gammaproteobacteria bacterium | reverse complement strand
CCCCCGACTCGGTACTTTCGCGGGGGCGTTCGCGACTAACAGCTCCTGACGGTCGGGTTTGCCCTCAGCTCCGGCCGGTCATTCGCCAGGCCGCAGGAACGTGGTAAATTCACCGAATCGACCCAATTGAGACACACGGCTCATGGGAAAAGCGGTTGTCGGGTTTCTTGTCGGAGTTGTGTTGGTGATCGCCCATATGGAGCCATTGCATGATCGGCGTAATGGCGCCACCTGGTGATCGGCGTAATGGCGCCAGGTGATGATCGCCGTAATGGAGCCAGTCGGCTGAGATTCTGATCTCGGACATCCGGCTCGTACCCTTTGTGTCGCCATGACACGGGAGGGGACGAGTGGCCAATCGGAAGTTCGAGATGTACCAGTACAGACAAGTGTTGATGCGGATGCGGTTGGGTGAGACCGACCGTGCGCTGGCGAAGACGGGGTTGATGGGTCGGCGCAAGCTCGGCGAGGTGCGCCGTATGGCGGAGGCGGCCGGCTGGCTGGATCCGACGTCGGCGCTGCCGGACGATGCGACGCTGGTGGAGCGGCTGCGCAAGCCGGCGGTGCGCCGCTCGTCGATCTCGCTGGTGGCGCCGTACGCCGAGGAGGTGACCCGGTGGTGGCGTGAAGGCATCGACGCCACGACGATCGCGGCGGCGCTTGTGCGCAAGCACGGGTTCACGGGGAGCTACTCGTCAGTGCGCCGCTTCGTACAGCGTCTGGATGCGGCCCATCCCGAGGCGACGGTCATCTTGGCGTTCGAGCCGGGCGAAGCCGCCCAGGTGGACTTCGGCAAAGGTCCCGAGCTCGTCGATACGCGCACGGGCGAGCTCGTCGGGACCTGGATTTTCGTGATGACGCTGGCCTGGTCGCGGCATCAGTATGCCGAGATCGTCACCGATCAGAAGACGGAGACCTGGCTCGGCTGTCATCGTCGCGCGTTTGAGTGGTTCGGCGGCGTGCCGCGCAAGGTCACGGTCGACAACGCCAAGTGCGCGATCACGCGCGCCTGCTACCGCGATCCGGTCGTCCAGCGTGCCTACGCCGAGTGTGCCGAGGCCTATGGCTTTTTGATCGAGGCCTGCCCGCCGCGGGACCCGAAGAAGAAGGGTCGGGTCGAGGCGGGGGTCAAATACGTCAAGCGCAGCTTCGTGCCGTTGCGTGAGTTCCGCAGTCTCGTCGATGCGAACGCGCAGCTGCGCGCCTGGGTGCTCGCCGAGGCCGGCAACCGCCTCCATGGCACCACGCACGAGCGCCCGCTCACGCGCTTCCATGAGACCGAGCGTCACCTGCTGCAGGCGCTCCCGAGCCGGGCGCCCGAGCTCGCCGTATGGGCCAAGCTCAAGCTCCATGGCAACTGCCATGTGCAGTTCGAGAAGTGCCAGTACTCGGCGCCGTTCAAGCTCGTGCGCCAGACGCTGTGGCTGAAGGCCACCGAGACCACCGTGCAGCTCTTTCGCGAGCACGAACTCGTCGCCGTGCACCCGAGTGTTGTCTCTCAGATTAATTCACCACCAGTTGCCCGACTTATTTCGCTTTGACTTGAAGCTC
>DATIPL010000095.1:0-8041 GCA_035471965.1 Gammaproteobacteria bacterium | reverse complement strand
ACCTGCGTGCAGGAGCTGGCGTTCACGCTTGCTGACGGCGTCGAGTATGTTCGCGCCGCGCTGTCCGGCGGACTGAACGTCGATCGGTTCGCGCCCCGCCTCTCGTTCTTTTTCGGCATCGGCATGAACTTTTTTATGGAGATCGCCAAGCTGAGGGCGGCCCGGCTGCTCTGGGCCCGGCTGATGCGCGACCTGTTTGCACCCGAAGATCCACGCTCGCTCATGCTGCGGACGCACTGCCAGACCTCCGGGGTCAGTCTCACCGGCCAGGATCCCTACAACAACGTCGTGCGCACGACCATCGAGGCGCTGGCGGGCGTTCTGGGCGGGACCCAGTCGCTGCACACCAACGCCTTCGACGAAGCGCTCGCGCTGCCGACGGAATTCTCCGCCCGTATTGCGCGCAACACTCAGCTGATACTGCGAGAGGAAGCCGGTCTCACCAAGGTTGTCGATCCGCTTGCGGGCTCCTATTACGTCGAGCACCTTACGGCGAGTCTTGCAGCGGCCGCGCGCGAGCTCATCGAAGAGGTCGAGAAAATGGGCGGCATGACCAAGGCCGTCGTCGCGGGAATGCCCAAGCTTCGAATCGAGGAGGCGGCGGCTCGGCGCCAGGCGCGAGTCGACCGGGGAGAAGACATCATCGTCGGAGTAAACAGGTATGCGTCTGACGACCAGGAAGAGGTGGATATACTGAGCATTGACAACACCGCGGTGCGGGAGGCCCAGATCAAACGTTTGGAGCGGGTTCGCAGAGAGCGGGACGAACCCGCGTGCCGAAAAGCGCTCGACAGGCTGACCCAGATCGCCGGAGCGTCGGAGGACGGACTGCTCGAAGGCGCCATCGAAGCGGCGCGCAGGCGCGCGACGGTGGGCGAGATTTCCGATGCTCTTGAGAAGGTCTGGTCGAGACACCGGGCGGTGGTGCACTCCGTCGCCGGGGTTTACGGATCGGCCTACGAGGGCGACGAGGGATTCGACAAGATTGTCCGTGAGGTGGAGTCTTTCGCCGAAGAAACCGGACGGCGTCCGCGCATGCTGGTGGTCAAGCTCGGCCAGGACGGACATGACCGCGGCGCAAAGATCATTGCTACGGCTTTCGCCGATCTCGGCTTCGACGTGGACATCGGCCCGCTTTTCCAGACTCCTGAGGAAGCCGCGCGTCAGGCGATTGAAAACGACGTCCACGTCATCGGCGTCTCATCTCAGGCCGCCGGGCATCGCACGCTGGTGCCCGCACTCATTAAAGGGCTTGAATCCGAAGGCGGCGGCGAGATCCTGGTCGTTTGCGGCGGCGTCATTCCTCCGCAGGACTACGACGAGCTGATGAAGGCCGGCGTGGCAGCGATTTACGGACCGGGTACGAACATTCCCGTGGCGGCAAGCGAAGTGATTAAATTAATCCGCCGGCAGAGAAAGGCGGCGTAAGCGGGGGCAGGAGGCGGGTGACCAGGAGCGTATGTCGTATGTCGGGAAGGAAGATTCGCTCCCCGCGCCACTGATCACAAATCACTAATCACCCATCACTTCTCAATCAAACGGTCCGATTCGAGGGATCGGGGGCAAGCCCGCTCCTACCGTGGACATAGTTCAATCAATCGCGACTAAAGAGGCGTCTCTGCCCCATGAAAGAAATTCTGCAAAAGCTCGAAGAAAAGCGCGAGGCTGCGCGGCAGGGCGGCGGTGAGCGCCGTGTCAAGGCGCAGCACGACAAGGGCAAGCTCACGGCGCGGGAACGGCTCGAAATTCTTCTCGACCCGGAAAGCTTCGAAGAGTGGGACATGTTCGTTGAGCATCGCTGCACGGATTTCGGCATGGAATCGCAGTCCATTCCCGGCGACGGCGTGGTGACCGGACACGGCACGATAAACGGGCGTCTGGTCTTCGTGTTCAGTCAGGACTTCACCGTCTTCGGCGGCTCATTGTCCGAAGCCCATGCGGAGAAAATCTGCAAGGTCATGGATCAGGCGATGCGCGTGGGCGCTCCCATCATCGGGCTCAATGACTCCGGCGGCGCGCGCATTCAGGAAGGTGTCGCTTCTCTTGGCGGTTACGCCGAGGTTTTTCAGCGCAATGTGCTCGCCTCAGGCGTGATACCGCAGATCTCCATGATCATGGGACCCTGCGCCGGGGGAGCGGTCTACTCGCCGGCCATGACGGACTTCATCTTCATGGTCAAAGGCAGTGCCTATATGTTCGTCACAGGGCCGGAGGTGGTGAAGACCGTGACCCACGAGAACGTCACTCATGAAGAGCTCGGCGGGGCGATGACCCATTCGAGCAAGTCGGGTGTCGCCGACGGCGCCTTCGAAAACGACATCGAAGCCTTGCACAGTATGCGCGAGCTGATGGATTTTTTGCCCGCGAGCAACCGTGAGGCGCCGCCGGTGCGGCCCTGCGAGGATGACCCTGCCCGGGCGGAAGCTTCCCTGGACAAGATCATTCCGGCGAATCCGAACCAGCCCTACGACATGAAGGAGGTCATCCTGAACGTCGTCGATGAGGGTGACTTTTTCGAGATTCAGCCCGATTACGCCAGGAATATCGTCACCGGCTTTGCGCGCATGCAGGGCGCCACCGCCGGTATCGTTGCCAATCAGCCCATGGTGCTGGCCGGCTGTCTCGACATCAGCTCCTCCATCAAGGCGGCGCGCTTCGTGCGCTTCTGTGATTGTTTCAACATCCCCATCCTCACTTTTGTCGACGTGCCCGGATTCCTGCCCGGGACGGCCCAGGAGTATGGCGGCATCATCAAACACGGCGCCAAGCTTCTCTTCGCCTACGCCGAGGCGACCGTGCCTAAAATTACCGTCATCACCCGAAAGGCCTACGGCGGCGCGTATGACGTGATGAGCTCCAAGCATCTGCGCGGGGACGTGAACTACGCCTGGCCAAGCGCGGAGATCGCCGTTATGGGGCCCAAAGGCGCGGTAGAGATCATCTTTCGCCAGGATGCGGGCGACGAAAAGAAAATCGCCGAGCGTACGGAAATCTACCGCCAGAAATTCGCCAATCCTTTCGTGGCGGCGCACCGCGGCTACATAGACGATGTCATCATGCCCCACAGCACCCGCATGCGTGTTTGCCGATCTCTGGCGATGCTCAAGAACAAAGAGCTGGATAATCCCTGGAAGAAGCATGAAAACTTGCCGCTTTAGCGGCTTCGATTAACACGCAGGTCGAGTAAGCTTTCGCGAGGTCCTATTGGTCAATCAAATCGAATATCGAATGTCGGTATATATGGCATGAGAGCCCGACCATGCTTTGAGTCGGCTTGAACCGGAACACCGCCGGAGTTCATTCAGGAACCTCTTCCCGATATTCGATATACGAACAGTTTTTTTATTTGCCACTGGTTTGGAAGCCTGCGTAACTTTCGTTTTATCATCGTCCATGTTCTCCAAAATCCTCATTGCCAATCGCGGCGAGATTGCCTGCCGTGTGATGCGCACGGCGAAGCGCCTGGGTATCGCGACCGTGGCTGTTTACTCGGAGGCGGACGCGGACGCCCTGCACGTGGAGCTCGCCGATGAGTCGGTCTGTATTGGCCCGGCGCCGTCCACGGAGAGCTATCTCCGCATCGAAAGAATAATCCAGGCGTGCAGGCGGACCGGAGTCGAAGCCGTTCACCCGGGCTACGGCTTTCTGTCGGAGAACGCGGAGTTTGCAAAGGCGCTGGATAAGGCGGGGATCGTCTTCATCGGGCCTCCAGCGGATGCGATGCGCACTATGGGGGACAAGATCGCGTCCAAGAATCTGGCCGAATCGGCCGGAGTCAGCACGATTCCCGGCAGCACCGAGGTGGTCGAGGATGCCGATCATGCTGAGACAATCGCCCGCGGGATCGGATATCCGGTCATGCTCAAAGCCAGCGCCGGCGGCGGAGGAAAGGGAATGCGGCTTGCCCGGGACGCCGCCTCCTGCCGGGAGGGATTCGAGCGCGCTACGAGCGAGGCCATGTCGAGTTTCGGCGACGGACGGGTGTTCATCGAAAAATTCATCGAGCGACCGCGGCACATCGAGGTTCAGGTGCTTGCCGATTCGCACGGGCAGGTCATTCATCTGGGAGAGCGCGAGTGTTCCATCCAGAGACGTCACCAGAAGATTATCGAAGAATCGCCGTCACCGTTCATCGATGATGCGACGCGCGGCGCCATGGGCGAACAGGCGATTGCCCTGGCCAAAGCCGTGAGCTATCGATCCGCGGGCACGGTTGAATTCGTCGTCGATTCCGAGCGCAACTTCTACTTCCTGGAGATGAACACCCGGCTGCAGGTGGAACATCCGGTCACCGAATGGGTCACCGGTCTGGACCTCGTTGAGCAGATGATCCGGATTGCCGCCGGTGAACCTCTCTCCATTCACCAGGATGCGGTGCGCCTCGAGGGTTCCGCGGTGGAAGCGCGGATCTACGCCGAAGATCCCGCGCGGAATTTCAGTCCGTCCCCGGGTCGAATCACGCGGTATCTGCCTCCCGATGAGGCTGACTTCGTTCGCGTTGACAGCGGCGTCTTTCAAGGTTCGGAGGTGAGCGCCTTTTACGATCCGATGATCGCCAAGCTCGTTACCCGTGGTGAAACCAGGGCGGCGGCGATCGCGCGCCTCGGGCTTGCGCTGGATCGTTTTATCATTCGCGGCGTCTCCAGCAATCTGCCGTTTCTCTCAGCCATCGCGGCAAACCCGCGATACAAGGAAGGCGCGTTAAGCACCGATTTCGTCGACGAGGAGTTCCCTGAAGGATTCAATCCCGCCGATGTCCCGGAATCGAAACGGGCGCTCCTTGCCACGGTCGCGTCCGTGGTGCACGAATCCTATGCAGATCGGGCAAGCCGGATCAGTGGAGGGATGCCTGGCTTTTACCGCAGGATCCCGAATGCATGGGTGGTACGAATGGGCGACCATGCTGCGAAAATCGATCTTTTTTTCAGCGACTCGGCAATTGAAGCAGACTGTGCCGGTGCGGTGTTGAAGCTTGAAACCCGATGGCGCGTGGGTGAGCCGCGCTTCGAGGCGCGGGTCAACGGCGATCCTGTGTGCGTGCAGGTGGAAAAACGCGGCGTGCGCTACCGTCTGATTCACGCCGGCATCGACGTATCCTGTCTTGTGCTTACCCCGAGGGCAGCGGAGCTGTTCCGCCACGTGCCGGAAAGGCGTGACCAGGACACTTCCCGCTACCTGCTGTCCCCGATGCCGGGGCTGCTGGTTCGGCTGGCGGTATCGCCCGGCGACCGCGTCGCCGGCGGTCAGGAGCTGGCCGTGGTCGAGGCGATGAAAATGGAAAACGTGCTGCGCGCTGATAAGGAACGGACCGTCGCCGCGCTGCTTTCAAAGCCAGGCGATAGCCTGGCGGCGGATCAACCGATCATTGAGTTTGAATGAGGCCGCAAACCGAAGGCTGGAGGCCACGGGTCCGGGCATTTGCGCATCGCAAACGTTTCCGTCTTGACCTTTAAGCCGAACAAGTGGGTTCGACACGGGCGTGCCGCCTCATCGTCCATCGTCTGCCCGCCGCGGTCTCCCGCCTGAGCGCATGTCACCGCGCTCGAAAAGATCAACGACAGCAGCAGGCATCGAAGCTTTAGCCGACGCCGTCCTCGCTGGCGAACGTCGCGGCCTGGCGCGCGCCATCACCCTGGTGGAATCGTCCAGCCCCGCTCACCGCGCCGACGCAAAGGCGCTGCTCGCGCGAACCACGCCGCATTCCGGAAACGCCATCCGCATCGGCATCTCGGGCGTGCCGGGAGTGGGCAAATCCAGCTTCATCGAGGCCTTCGGCGAGCACGTGATCGAGCAGGGCCATCGTCTCGCCGTGCTTGCCGTGGATCCGTCATCCGGTCGGAGCGGGGGCTCGGTGCTCGGTGACAAAACGCGCATGGCCCGGCTCGCCAACAACCCGTCTGCGTTCATACGCCCCTCGCCCTCGGCGGGCACTCTGGGTGGCGTCGCGCGCCGCACCCGGGAATCCATCGTCCTCTGCGAGGCGGCCGGATACGACGTGGTGATGGTGGAAACCGTGGGCGTAGGGCAGTCGGAGTACGCCGTCGCCGATATGACCGACATGTTCCTGCTACTCATGCTGCCTGGCGGCGGCGATGAGCTTCAGGGCATGAAGCGGGGAATCATGGAGCTGTCCGATCTGGTGCTGGTGAACAAGGCAGACGGAGCGCTTAAGGCGGCGGCGACCCGGGCCGCTGCGGATTACGCCAACGCGCTTCGGCTGCTGAAGCCCCGGGTCGGCGGGTGGATCGTGCCGGTGGAGGTCTGCTCCGCCCTGGAGGGAACGGGCATTGCCGAAGCGTGGCGCCACGTGCAGTCCTTCCGGCGGCGATTTACCGGGGACGGCAGCATCGCCAGGAGACGGGAAGAGCAGGCGCGCGCCTGGCTGTGGAGCGAAATCCGTGAGGGCCTGAGCGCCGCGCTGATGTCGGATCAATCGGTTGCCGCGCGCGTGCGCGAGCTGGAGTCCGGCGTCATCAGCGGCGAAGTGCCGGTGGCCGATGCGGCGGCCGAGGTGGTGGAATATTTCCTGCGCCGAGCGTCGGTCGGCGGACGCTCGAAGAAAGAAAAACCAGGATGACCGAAAGGAGAGCATGAAATGATTGGGCGATTGAATCACGTTGCCATCGTCGTGCCTGACCTCGAAGCGGCCGCCGCCCGTTATCGCGACGACCTCGGAGCGAAGGTCTCTGCTCCCCTCGACCTGCCCGAGCACGGCGTGACCACCGTGTTCGTCGAGCTTTCCAACACCAAGATCGAGCTGCTGCATCCCCTGGGCGGCAACTCGCCTGTCGCCGCCTTCCTCGAGCGCAATGCTTCGGGAGGCATGCACCACCTCTGCTTCGAAGTGGACGACATTTACGCCGCTCGGGACCAGCTTGTGAAATCCGGCGCCCGGGTGCTCGGTGACGGCGAGCCAAAAACCGGCGCCCACGGGAAGCCGGTGTTGTTCTTGCATCCCAGGGATTTCTGCGGCACCTTAATAGAAATCGAGCAGACTTGATCGCTCGCGCGGCGGAGACCCGCAAGCGCTGAAGCTCGTCGCGGCCGGTCCTGGCGCGTTACTCCGTCGATCTCGAGTATGATAAAACTTTTGCACCCGCGCCCGGCGGGAGCGTTCACATTGGAGCAAGATAAATGATTAGAAACTCGTTCGGAAAAAGCAATTGTGTAACTGTCGGATTACCCAAGGGTCATGTGCTCGCCCTCGCCGCTGTCGCTCTCCTGATGATCGTCAGCGTCGCTCGCGGCGACGAAACCTGCATGTCCCCCTACATGGCCAAAATAACCGGACAGGAGGACTTCGTTTACGTGTGGACTCTGGGTGACGAAGGGGTCGGTGACGAGCAGGACAAGCTCGTGACCATCGACGTCAATCCCGAATCCGCCAATTACGGCAAGGTGGTGCACACGATTTCGGTCGGGGGCCGTAACGAGGCGCACCATTCCGGCTTGACGGACGACCGGCGCTTTCTTTGGGCGTCCGGGCTTGATACCAGCAAGATATTCATCTTCGATGTGCACACGGATCCGGCCAAGCCGAAGCTGCACAAAGTCATAGAGAACTTCGTGGCCAAGAGCGGCGGAGTCGTGGGGCCGCACACGAACTACGCCCTTTCGGGGCGCATGATGCTCACCGGCCTTTCCAACAACAAGGATCACGGCGGGCGCACGGCGCTCGTGGAGTACACCAACGACGGCAATTACGTGGCAACTTACTGGATGCCGACGGACGATAATCTCAACGGGGCGACCAAATCCGGCCAGTTTGCCGACGGCTATGGCTATGACGTGCGCGTCTTGCCGCGGCGCAACGTGATGATCACGTCTTCATTCACGGGCTGGAACAATTATATGGCCAATCTCGGCAAGCTGATGGGCGACGAGGCCGCTATGAAGCGCTTCGGCAATACCGTGGTGGTTTGGAATCTTCACACCCGCAAGCCCAGGAAGGTGTTCGACGTGCCGGGTGCGCCTCTCGAAATCCGCTGCGCCTGGGGCACTTTCAACAACTACTGTTTCACCACCACGGCGCTGACCTCGA
>DATIPL010000094.1:0-7153 GCA_035471965.1 Gammaproteobacteria bacterium | reverse complement strand
GCCCGTCCTTGTGAAACTCCGAGCTCGCCGCATCCAGCGCCAGCATGACGTGCTTTCCGGCCTCGTAGCCAGACTTTTCGATGGCTTCGAGAATGACCTCGATGGCTTCCTCGTTTGACTTCAGATCCGGCGCATAGCCGCCCTCGTCGCCGACGGCGGTGCTGAGTCCGCGGCCGGAAAGCAGACTCTTCAAGCTCTGAAAGACCTCCACTCCGCAGCGCAACGCTTCGCGGAAGGAATCGGCGCCCACAGGAATGATCATGAACTCCTGCAGATCGATGCGGTTGTTGGCGTGCGCTCCGCCGTTGATCACGTTCATCATGGGCACCGGCATACGATACGGACTTCCCCCGCCGATGTACTGAAACAGAGACTGATTGCGGTACCGCGCCATGGCCTTGGCAACGGCCAGGGACACGGCGAGTACGGCGTTGGCGCCCAGATTGGATTTGTTCTCGGTCCCGTCGAGATCCCGCATCACCCGGTCGACCTCCTCCTGGTCCGACGCGTCCCTGTTCTTGAGCGCCGGGAGGATCTTGGTGCTGATGTTTTCGATCGCTTTGCGCACACCCTTGCCGTGAAAGCGTGTCTCGTCACCGTCGCGCAGCTCCAGAGCCTCCCGGCTGCCGGTGGACGCGCCGGAAGGCACCGCGGCGCGGCCGATATCGCCGTTGTTGAGGATGACGTCCGCCTCGACGGTGGGATTGCCGCGAGAATCGATGATTTCGCGGGCAATGATGTCGCGAATCAGGGGCATGGCTTGCCCAAAAATTGCATCAGGCCTAGGCTCGTTTGCGCGGCGGGTGGGTTCGTTCGATCTCGGCGAAGGGACGGGACTTCACCACCCGGTCGAGCTCGACCAGCGTTTCCAGCAGCGCGGCCATCTGATCGAGAGGCCACGCGTTGGGACCGTCGCTCAAAGCCTTCTCCGGATCGGGGTGGGTTTCCATGAAAAGTCCGGAGACCCCGGTGGCGACCGCCGCGCGGGCCAGCACCGGAACGAATTCGCGCTGACCGCCGGAGGCAGTGCCTTTTCCACCCGGCATCTGCACCGAGTGAGTCGCGTCGAACACCACCGGGCAGCCGGTCTCGCGCATCACCATCAGTGCGCGCATGTCCGAGACCAGGTAGTTGTATCCGAAGGAGACGCCGCGCTCGCACACCATGATCCGGTCGTTGCCGGCCGCCTTTGCCTTCTCCACCACGTTGGCCATGTCCCAGGGGGCGAGAAACTGGCCCTTTTTGATGTTCACCGGCCGGCCGGCTCGGGCTACGGACTGGATGAAATTGGTCTGGCGACAGAGGAACGCGGGCGTTTGCAGCACATCCACGACAGACGCCACCTCGTCCAGAGGCGTGTCCTCGTGCACGTCGGTGAGCACCGGGACGCCGACCTGCGATTTGACCTTCTCCAGGATCTTGAGCCCCTCTTCCAGGCCGGGTCCGCGAAAGCTCTGATGGGAGCTGCGGTTGGCCTTGTCGAAGGAGGACTTGTAGATGAACGGCACCCCCAGCGTATCGGCGATGCCGCGAAGCTCGGCCGCGGTCTCCAGGGCGAGCTTCTCCGATTCGATCACGCACGGACCGGCAATCAGAAAGAACGGCCGGTCGAGTCCGGCTTCAAAGCTGCAAAGCTTCATCAATCAGCCACCGCCACCACCTTGTCGCGATGGCGCGCGGGATCCTCGTGGCATTCGTTGGCCGCCTCGATGAAGCCTTTGAACAGCGGATGACCGTCCCTGGGCGTGGAGGTGAACTCCGGGTGGAACTGACAGCCGATGAACCAGGGATGGCTCGGCACCTCCACCACTTCCACCAGGTTACCGTCGAGGGTCTTGCCCGCGATGGAGAGCCCCGCCTCCTGCAGCGGGTCCATGTAGGTGTTGTTGAACTCGTAGCGGTGCCGGTGACGCTCGGTGATGACGTCGCGTCCATACAGCTTTCGCGACAGTGACTCCCGCCGCAGCCGGCATTCCTGCGCGCCGAGGCGCATGGTGCCGCCGAGATCCGAATTTTCTCCGCGCACCTCGATCACGCCGTCCTTGCTCACCCACTCGGTGATCAGCGCGATTACCGGATACGGCGTTCCGCGATTGAATTCGGTGCTGTCGGCATCCTTCAAGCCCGCCTTGTGGCGCGCGTACTCGATGACCGCCACCTGCATCCCGAGGCAGATGCCAAGGTAAGGGATATTGTTCTCACGGGCGAAACGCGCCGCCTGGATTTTCCCCTCGATGCCGCGCTTGCCGAATCCACCGGGCACCAGAATCGCGTCCACGCCGTTGAGGCATCCGGTTCCGGTCTTTTCGATCTCCTCGGAATCCACGTAAGTGATGTCGACTTTGGTGCGGGTGTGGATCCCGGCGTGGACCAGGGCCTCGCTGAGGGACTTGTAGGACTCGGTCAGATCCACGTACTTGCCGACCATGGCGATCCGCACCTGGCGGCTGGGGCTTTCCAGACCTTTCACCACAGCGTCCCATTCGGACAGGTCGATCTCTTCCGCGTCGAGCCTGAGCTTCTCCACCACCAGATCATCGAGCCCCTGCTCGTGGTAGAGCCTGGGCACCTTGTAAATGCTGTCCAGATCCACGGCGGAGATGACGGCGCGCTCGGGAACATTGGTGAACAGCGCAATCTTGCGCCGCTCGTTGTCCGGAATGCGCCGATCCGCGCGGCACAGCAGGATGTCCGGCTGGATGCCGATGGATCGCAGCTCCTTCACCGAGTGCTGGGTGGGCTTGGTCTTGATCTCACCCGCGGCGGCGATGTGCGGCACCAGAGTCAGGTGCACGAACAGGGCGTTGTCCTCGCCCAGCTCGATGGCCATCTGGCGGATAGCCTCCAGGAACGGCAGCGACTCGATGTCACCCACGGTGCCACCGATCTCGACCATGCACACGTGGGCCTTGCCGGCCGCCTGGCGGATGCAGGATTTGATTTCGTCGGTGATGTGGGGAATGACCTGCACCGTGCCGCCGAGATATTCCCCGCGGCGCTCTTTGCGGATCACGTCCTCGTAGATCTGGCCGGTGGTGAAATTGTTGGCCTTGCGCATGGTGGTGCGCACGAAGCGCTCGTAATGGCCCAGATCCAGGTCGGTCTCGGCGCCGTCTTCGGTGACGAACACCTCGCCGTGCTGGAACGGGTTCATGGTTCCCGGATCGACGTTGATGTAGGGATCCAGCTTGACCAGGGTGACCTTGAGGCCCCGGGCTTCGAGGATGGCGGCGATGGAGGCGGAGGCAATTCCCTTGCCCAATGAGGACACGACACCGCCCGTGATAAAGATGAACTTGGCCATTTACACCTTATCGATGCGCCGGAAAATCCGGCAATCGGACGGGAGGACAACCTAACAAATTCGTCCCGGAACCACAATCGAGAAGATCTCGAATGCATCTGTTTACGCGCTGATTCAGCGCATTTCGTCGCGCCTCAGGCAGCGCCCTTCGCCGGGAGACCCGTCTTGCCCGGGGCGAGGCCGGGGCGGCGCACCGAGCAGCCGGCCGCTGCCGTGCCGACCCCGGGCACCCGGCTCCCGGCTTGCTCGAATCCCGCGCCGAACGTCGCCTCCGGGATAAGCTTAGTCCACCTGCCCGCGGAGCAGCGCGTAAAGCTTTCGAAAGGCTTTGGGCGGCTGGCCGCGCTCGCGCTCCAGGCGCGCATTTCGGATCAGCTGCCTCAGCTGCTGCCGGTCGGTGTGCGGGTGCGCATCCAGAAACTCGGACAGCGCCTGCCGGCCCTCGGCCAGCAGCCTATCGCGCCAGCGCTCGATGCGGTGATGCCGGGCGGTCTCTTCCCGGCCGCCGTGGCGCAGCCGCTCCAGCGCGTCGCCCACCTCGGTAGCGTCCTCCATCGCCAGGCGCTTCGCGATGTAGCGCACCTGGCGCTGCAGTGAACCGCGCTTCAGGCCGGACGCCTCTTTCACCGCGTCGCGCAAATCGTCGGAGAGCGGAATCTGCTCGAGCTCGCCGGACGAAAGCCCGGCCAGAGCCTCGGCCAGTTCTTGAAGCGCGTGATGCTCGCGCTTCTTCCGCGATTTGCTCGGAATCTGTTCGTCGTCGTCAATCATCACCGGGCGGTGTAATCTTTTCCCAGTTCAGCGGTCTTCGGGCTGGAGACGCCTGACGCCTTTAATATAATCGTTCCCCCGACTCAATTATTAAAAGCACAACACAGCCCTATGTCCGACGCCGCACCGAAAACCGTTTACCTCAAGGACTACGCCCCGCCACCTTACCTGGTGGACAAGGTCGACCTTCGCTTCGAGCTCGGCGAGGATTTCACTCGGGTCGGCTCGCGTCTCGAGATGCGCCGAAACCCCGACGCCGACGGGGACAGGAAGCATGTGGTGCTGGACGGCGTCGGTCTCGCCGTGGACTCCGCGCGCCTCGACGGCGAGGTGCTGCACCCGGATCGCTATGTGGTCGGAGACGAGTCGCTGCTCGTACACGGCGTGCCCGAGCGTTTCACCCTCGAGCTCGAGACTCGCCTCAAACCCCAGGAAAACACCGCTCTGGAAGGTCTTTACAAGTCTCACGCCATATTCTGCACCCAGTGCGAAGCGGAGGGCTTTCGCAAAATCACCTGGTTCCCGGACCGGCCCGACGTCATGTCCCGCTACACCACCACCATCGTCGCCGACGAACGCCGTTATCCCGTATTGCTGTCCAACGGAAATCCGGTCGACCGCGGCAGACTCGACGACGGCCGACACTGGGTGCGCTGGGAAGATCCTTTTCCCAAGCCATCTTACCTGTTCGCGCTGGTGGCCGGCGCTCTCGCCTGCATTGATGACAGCTTTACCACCCGATCCGGCAGAACGGTCGCACTCCAGATATATGTCGAGCATCACAACGCCGACAAGTGCAATCACGCCATGGCGGCGCTCAAGAAAGCCATGCGCTGGGACGAAGAAGCCTTCGGCCGCGAATACGACCTCGATATCTACATGATCGTCGCCGTGGACGACTTCAACATGGGAGCGATGGAGAACAAGGGGCTCAATATTTTCAACTCCAAGTACGTGCTCGCCCGACCGGACACCGCCACCGATGCGGACTTCGCTGACATCGAAGGCGTCATCGCCCACGAGTATTTCCACAACTGGACCGGAAACCGCGTCACCTGCCGTGACTGGTTTCAACTGAGCCTGAAGGAAGGCCTGACCGTGTTCCGCGACCAGCAGTTTTCCGCCGACACTTTCTCGCGGCCCGTAAAGCGCATCCAGGACGTGCGCACCTTGCGCAGCTACCAGTTCGCCGAGGACGCAGGCCCCATGGCGCACCCGGTTCGCCCGGACTCCTATATCGAGATCAGCAACTTCTACACCGTGACGGTGTACGACAAGGGCGCCGAGGTGATTCGCATGATTCATACGCTGCTCGGCGAGGAAGGCTTTCGAGACGGCATGGATCTCTACTTCGAGCGCCACGACGGCCAGGCGGTCACGACCGACCATTTCGTCAGCGCCATGGAAGACGCCAACGGAGTCGACCTCTCGCAATTCCGCCTCTGGTACAGCCAGGCGGGCACGCCCGAAATTTCCGTCGAGGCCGACTACGACACGAAGACCGGATCCTGCACGCTGAGCCTGAGCCAGCACTGCCCCCCGACGCCGGGGCAGGCCGACAAGAGGCCCATGCACATTCCACTGCAGATTGCGCTGCTGGATGCAGACGGGAAGAATCTCGAGTTCAGGCTGGAAGGCGACAATGAAATGGTCACCGAGCGGGTGCTCGAGCTCAAAGAGGTCGAGAAGCAATTCCGGCTGCGGGAGGTGGGCAAGAGGCCGGTGCTTTCCATCGGCCGGGGATTTTCCGCGCCGGTCAAGCTCAGGCTGGATCGATCGGAATCCGATCTCGAGTTCCTCATGGCCAGAGAAAGCGACGACTTCAATCGCTGGGATGCCGCTCAGGAACTCATCACCAGTCACGTGTTTCGGCTCATGAACGATCGTGGTGTCGACGAAGCGATCACGCTTCCCGGCTCATTCGTCGAGGCATTCGCCGCCGCGCTGCGCAACCATACCCTGGACAAGGCGCTCATCGCCGAGGCGCTCACCCTGCCGTCCGAGAGCTATCTCGCCGATCGCATGGACGTGATCGACGTCGACGCGATTCATGCCGCGCGACGAGGCATGCAGCGGGCGCTGGCCGCCGAGCTCGAGCCGCTGCTGATGGAAACCTACACCGCCAACTCCAGCAACGAGCCCTACCGCTTCGATCCCGAGTCCGCCGGCAGAAGGCGGCTGAAGAACCTGTGCCTCGCTTATCTCGTCTCTCTGGAGACCGAGACAGTGCGCGCGCTGGGCCTCACTCAGTTCGAGCAGGCGGACAACATGACCGACGTGCTTGCGGCGCTTTCCGCGCTCGCCAACTGCGATTGTCCGGAACGCGGGGCGGCGCTGGCGGCATTCGAGCGGAAATGGCGAAACGAGGCGCTGGTGATGGACAAGTGGTTTTCGCTGCAGGCCACGTCGCGGCTGCCCGGTACCCTCGACCGCGTGCGAGAGCTCATGGGCCACGACAAGTTCGACCCGCGCAATCCCAACAGGATCCGCTCGCTCATCGGCGCTTTCTGCCACGCCAACCCGGTGCGCTTCCATGCCGCCGACGGCACCGGCTACCGATTCCTCGCCGATCAGGTCATCGACATCGACCGGCGCAATCCCCAGATCGCCGCCCGCCTTCTCGGAAGTCTGAGCCGCTGGCGCAAATTCGACCCGAAGCGCCGGGCGCTGATGAAATCCAGCCTAGAACGGATTCTGTCGACGGAAAAGCTCTCCCGGGACACTTACGAAATCGCCTCCAAGACGCTGGCCTGACGGCAAGAGCTGTCATCAGGCTGCAACATTCCAGGTCCACGCTTCAGTCAGCAGCATTGGACCCTGGAGCAAGAACCGTGTCTGGAAGTCAACGCGATCTTTTGATCTATACCCTGCACCGCTTTGCGGTCACGGCCGCCGGACAGCGGCTGATTTTCGACAGGAAAGCGCTCACCGACACCCTCGACGAGGCGAAGATCGGTTCCTTCCGCGCGCTCATCGACCTGGACGACGCCGGACGAAAGCAAATCGGCCTCAAGGTGATCGAGAAGTTGAGCATGAATCGGGGGGGATGGCTGTCCAGAAAAAACCCGTCCATCGGCC
>DATIPL010000093.1:0-3136 GCA_035471965.1 Gammaproteobacteria bacterium | reverse complement strand
AGCGATCCGTCTTTGGCTTTGATGGTTTCGAGCGCGATCTTGAGCACCTCCGACAGGAGTTCCATGATCTCGAACTCCTGCTCGGGATGCTCCAGCGCTTCGACCAGATTCTGCATCGAATCGATGAATTGTCGCAGCGCCAGGATCTCGTGGCGCAAGCGCTCGTTTTCCTGCTCCAGATTCAGCACGTCTTCCCGCCCGTCCAGCCGTTTTTCGATCATCGGATCCTACCGCTTTTGCCGCCGGGAGATCTTGAACGATTCCGTCAGGTCGACGTCCCTGACGATGCTGAACAGCAGCTCCCCGGAAAATCTGCATACGACCGAGAGCAATTTCTGATTTCCCGTACTGAAGAGCTTACCGTTTTTCTTGTTGATCATCTCCACCACGCCGAGAGCGCGGCCACCGCCTATGAGGGGCGCTGCGAGAATGGAATGAGTCGTATGATTGAGTTGAGCGTCCAGACCGTTGTAAAAACGCTCGTCGGCCGCGGCGTTATTGACGATTGCCGGCTGCCGGTGATGGAGAACCCAGAACGCCACGCCTTTCCCCGCCGGCACCCGCTTGCCGATCAGTTGCTCATTGGGCGTCACGCCGCGCGCGATGGCAAAAATCAATTCCCCGCTGCGCTCGTCCGGGATCAACAGCGAGCCTGCGCTGGCGCCGATTGCGCGTATTGCGTTATCGAGAAGCGATTCGAACAGGGTGAGGATTTCGGGCTCTTTTCTGGGCAAGTGAAGCGCGTCCATCAGCTCCACCATCGCGCCGATGAAACCGCGCAGATTCTGGGCTTCCTCCTCCAGAGCGTCGTTCTCCGTGCGCAATCGGGCGAGCCTGGCGTGCCATTGCTGCGTTGCCTCGAGCGCCTGTCGTCTTTTCGATACGTTTGCCAATTTCCACTTCGCCTGGTGGCGCTTCTCATCGCCATGGTGACGATCCGGGGCGCTACGTCTCGGGTTCGGTTTCCCCGCACGCTCTTCAGTCGTTTCGCGGGCGCTTCAAAAGACCCCGGCGCGTCGCGGCATCGCTGTCACCTCAGCGCTCGATAACCCGCTTCCATCCCGTCCCCCAGGTTCCGCGGGGGAGGGCGTAGTGCCGAAGGGGACTGGTGTTGGAATCGAGCGTACGGAGGATCATTTTTTCCTTTTGCTTCACCCTCCGGGGAAAGGAGCATGCAACTGCGCTCGACGTGTCCGGAAAATCTGCACAATCCCGATGCTTATGTAACGGCCATTCGGCGCCTCCGCCCGGTCTCGCGATCCGGAGCCTTTCGGGTTATCGCCTCGACCCGCGCAGGCGCCGGGCTGCTCGCGCCCGACCTTTCCGATCGTTCCGCGCCCGAATCCGGTTTCGCGAGCCGCGCTGCGGTTATAGTGTCGGCGTTGAGCATCTCGCTGCCGACCCGGCCGCCGCCCAAGGCCGGTCCGCATCCCGTTCACGCCCTTTAAGGCCCGCCGGGGCCGTCGATTGAGGAGTCGGATTTCGCCTTTCATACAAATGGTAGACAATACCGGACCACGCCGCGAGCCTGCCTGAGCCCATGCCACGCACCGTTTTCTACGTTTCCGATAGCACCGGCATTACCGCCGAGACGCTCGGGCATACGCTGCTGACGCAGTTCGACAGCATCGAGTACAGGCAGATCACGCTGCCCTTCGTCGCCGACATGGGTAAGGCCGAGGATGCCGTTCGCCAGATCAACGCCGCCGCCGAGCGTGACGAACAGCGGCCCATCGTCTTCAGCACCCTGACCATCTCGGAAGTCTATGAAACCATCTCCCGCTGCAACGCCCTGGTGCTGGATCTTTTCAGCGTCTTTATTCGACCTTTGGAGCGCGAACTGAACCGCGGATCCAGTCACGTTCGCGGCCGTTCCCACGGAC
Organism: Gammaproteobacteria bacterium; assembly: GCA_035471965.1. Lineage (GTDB taxonomy): Bacteria > Pseudomonadota > Gammaproteobacteria > HK1 > HK1 > CAMYJH01. The sequence goes on along the minus strand of DATIPL010000093.1, from coordinate 1,253 downwards.
TGGTTGATCGCGCAAGCTACGAAATTCGAATTGATGCAGTGGATTTCGCACTGAGTCATGACGACGGCGCCAGCACCCGTCATTACGGCGACGCCGACATCATTCTCATCGGCGTGTCGCGATCGGGAAAGACGCCCACCTGTATTTATCTCGGCCTGCAGTTCGGAATCCGCGCCGCCAACTACCCCCTTACCGAAGAAAATCTGAACGACGGAAAGCTTCCGCAGGTGCTGGCGTCCTACCGCGACCGGCTTTTCGGTCTCACCATCGACGCCGAGCGGCTGCGCCAAATCCGCAGCGAGCGCAGACCGAACAGCCGCTATGCGTCGGTGGCCCAGTGCCGAACCGAGGTGCGCGAGGTGGAGTCCCTGTTCCGCTCCAACGGCATCAAGTACCTGGACACGAGCTCCACTTCGATAGAGGAAATCGCCACCCGCCTGCTGCAGGAGACGGGATTGCAGCGAAGGCTTTATTAGCCGGTGACGCGTGATAGTCGACGCGAAGTGGAGAACTCGTAGAGAGTAGACAGGGGAGGAAAGTCGACATCATGTCCCCCCATCCGCCCTCTGCCGTCCAACGAATTCCGACACCCGATATTCGACATCCGACATCCCATACTCAACATCCGAACGCCCTGTCTTCACCCATGCCCTCCGACCCCGTCACCGAGGCGATCGACCGCTCTGTTGAAACGCTCCCTGCGGAAACCCGGCTCATCGTCGCCTACAGCGGCGGCATGGACTCGCACGTGCTGCTCCACGCGCTCAGTCGAACGCCTGCTCACGACGGGTTGAGAAGACTTTCCGCCATTCACGTGAACCACGGCCTGCATCCCGATGCGGGGGAATGGGTGTTTCACTGTGAACGGGTCTGTCGCGACCTCCGCGTGCCGCTGGAGACCGTCGAGGTCCGGGTCCTGACGGAAGCAAAGGAAGGGCCGGAAGCCGCCGCCCGGCGGGCGCGCTACAGCGCCTTTGAGCAGCGGCTGCAACCATCGGACACATTGCTGCTGGCGCATCACCTGGACGACCAGGCGGAAACCTTTTTGCTCCAGCTTCTTCGCGGCGCCGGACCGGCGGGATTGAGCGCCATGCCGGCCGGGGCCGCGCTCGGTTCCGCCCGCCTGATGCGCCCGCTGCTCGAGGTTAGCCGCAACGACATCCGCGATTACGCCAAACGTCACGCGCTCGCGTTCATCGAGGACCCCGGAAACCGGGAGCTGCGTTACGACCGAAACTATCTGCGTCACGAGA
>DATIPL010000092.1:0-2490 GCA_035471965.1 Gammaproteobacteria bacterium | reverse complement strand
CGGCATGGCTTCGTTAGCCGCCAGAGAGAAGGGAATTGCCGGACTTGTCGCCGACGGCGGGGTGCGCGACCGGGAAGAGATCGAATCATTCGAATTTCCGGTTTTCGCCCGTCATCTGGTGCCGACCACCGGCCGAACGCGGCTGAAGGTCGAGGCGATTAACGTGCCGGTGGAAATCGATGGCGTGTGCGTGGAGCCGGGAGACGTCATCGTCGCCGACGGCACAGGCGTAGTCTGTGTGCCCCTGGACAGCTCGACTCGAGTTGCGGATATTGCCGAAGCCTGCGCCAGCGACGACCGGCAAGCTGAAAAAGAGATCCGAGCGGGTCTGTCTTTTAGCGAGGCAATGCGAAAATTCAGCAGGATCTGAGTCAGCGCCCTAGAATCCACCAGCAACTCCTTTCCTCACGGACAGGTCGAAGATGCAAAGGCCTGAGCGGGGCGAGCGGCCAGGGTCATAATAGCGGTCTTAGCCGGCCTGAACGGGCGAATCCGCCTTCATCCCGATCCAGGCCTTACCAGGGGGTCGCATGGACATTCGCGACGGTTTTGCCGGCACGGTCGGCAATACACCACTCATCAGATTGCGGAAGGTCTCCGAGGAGACGGGCTGCAGCATTCTGGGCAAAGCCGAGTTCCTGAATCCGGGTGGATCGGTCAAGGATCGAGCGGCGCTGTTCATCATACTTGACGCGGAGAAGCGAGGAGCACTCCGGCCCGGGGGCGTGGTGGTGGAAGGCACCGCCGGCAATACAGGGATCGGGCTCGCGCTGGTCGGAAACGCCCGCGGGTACCGAACCGTCATTGTAATTCCGGAAACGCAGTCGCAAGAAAAGAAAGACATGCTCAGACTGTGCGGCGCTGAGCTTCGCGAAGTGCCGGCGGTTCCGTACAAGAATCCGGACAACTACGTGCACGTTTCGGAGCGTTTGGCCAAAGAGCTTGCGGAAAGCGATCCCAATGGCGCTCTGTGGGCAAACCAGTGGGACAACACCGCGAACCGCGACGCACATCTGAAGGGCACCGGTCCGGAGATCTGGCGCCAGACCGAAGGCAAGGTGGATGGTTTTATCTGTGCCGTGGGCACCGGCGGCACCCTGGCGGGAGTGTCTGCCTGTCTGAAGCAGAATAAGACCAAGGTGGTGACCGCCTGTGCCGATCCTCCCGGTGCCGCCATGTACTCCTGGTTCAACCAGGGCAAGCTCGAGTCGCAAGGTGACTCCATCACCGAGGGCATCGGCCAGGGACGGGTTACAAAAAATCTGGAAAACGCGCCGGTGGATCAGGCGTACCGCATCAGCGACGAGGAATCGGTGCAGATGTGCTTCGATCTTTTGGAGCATGAAGGTCTGTGCCTGGGCGGATCCAGCGGGGTAAACGTCGCCGGCGCTGTTCGACTGGCCAAAGAACTGGGTCCGGGAAAAACCATCGTTACCATCCTGTGTGACGGGGGCGCGCGCTACATGTCCAAGCTGTTCAATCCGGAATTCCTGGCAGAAAAAGGATTGCCTGTACCCCGCTGGCTGGATCCCGGAAAAGGCTGAAACGTCGCCGCGCGGCGCCGGAAATTGCTCGGGTCCGCGTAACCAGGGTCAGCGGCGTGTTCATCCCGCTCGGTTCGAAAATCCGTCATCGACGATGATGTCGAGCAGCGTCGGCCCGGTTTCCCGGGTCGCTTCGCGAATCGCCGGGCCGATTTCTTCCGCATCGGTGATCCGTTTAGCCCTCACCCCGAGCGACTGCGCCAGCGTTACGAAGTCAATGGCCGGATCTTTGAGATCCATTCCAATGAAACGGTTGCTGCCATGAAACGATCGCAGTCGCTCCTTGATGATCCGGTAGCTTCCGTTATTGCAGATCACGTAGGTGATCGGGCACCTCAAATGCGCTGCGGTCCAAAGCGCCTGAATGCTGTACATGGCGCTGCCGTCTCCGACGATGGCAACCACGGGACGGTCTGGCTGGGCAAGCTGGATACCGATGGCGCCGGGCAGGGCGAAGCCGATGCCGCCGCTGGCGAGGCCGTAAAAACAGCGGGCGTCACGGAAGGCGTAGAAGTCGTGCAGCGCCCGGGTGCTCAGAATGCCCTCGTCCACGACCACGGCGTTCGCGGGCAAGGCCTCCACCAGGCGCAGCATGAGCATCGCCGGGTCCATGCGCGGGGAGTCTGTACTCGAGAGCGTTTTCGATCGCAGCGCGTCGCGTCTTGCCGTCCAGTTGATCGACGCCAGATTGGCGAGTGCGGCGCTGGCGCGCGAGGCGCCGCTCGAGCCGAGTTTCTCTTCAATCAAGGGCGTCAGCGCACGCAGCGTTTCCTTGACATCGGAACGAACGGCCAGTTCGGCCGGATAGTTCTTGCCCATCTCCCAGTCCCGCAAACCAAGCTGTACGATTGGCATACCCTCGGGTAATGGTTGCACCGGGCTGTACACCGACATTCTGAGCACGTCGGCCCCGAGACAGATGAGCAAATCGTAGCCAGACAGGATT
>DATIPL010000091.1:0-2551 GCA_035471965.1 Gammaproteobacteria bacterium | reverse complement strand
TAAGAGAAACTCAGCTTCCAGGGCAGGTCGCCGGCCATGGCGTTCATGGCGTTGAGGTGCGCAGTGGCTTCCTGCGGCGTCTGACCGCCGGAAAGAAATACCACTCCGGGGAGGGCTGCCGGAACCGAGCGCTTGAGACATGCGATGGTTCGCTCCGCAACCGCGTCGACACCGGCGCGGTTGGGGGCGTTCTTTCCGGACAGCACCATGCTGGCCTTAAGAATGGTGCCTTCAAGCAAGACCCGCTGCTGATACAGCGAGGCGAACAATGCTCTCAGTGTCGCTTCGGTGACCTCGAAGCAGCGCTCAATGCTGTGATTTCCGTCCAGCAGAACTTCCGGCTCCACCATGGGTACCAGCCCTGCTTCCTGACAGAGCGCGGCGTAGCGCGCCAGAGCGTGGGCGTTGGCCTCGATACATCCGGCGCTGGGTATACCGTCGCCGATAGTGATGACCGCGCGCCACTTGGCAAAGGGCGCGCCCAGCTTCCGGTACTCGTTGAGACGATCGCGAAGCCCGTCAAGTCCCTCGGTCACCTTTTCCCCGGGATGCCAGGCGAGATCTTTCGCTCCTTTGTCCACCTTGATTCCGGGCATGATCCCCTTCTTCTTCATCAGCTCGGGAAAAGGCACGCCGTCGCTCGTCGACTGGCGAATCGTTTCGTCGAAAAGGATCATGCCGGAAATGAACTCTTCCAGTCCGGGGCAGGTGATGAGCAGCTCGCGATAAGCGCGCCGGCTTTCTTCCGTGCATTCGGTCTTGATGCTGTCGAATCGCTTCTTGATGGTCGGGCTGCTTTCGTCGATGGCGAGAATCCCCTTGCCGTCGGCGACCATCGCCTGGGCGGTGGCTTCGAGTGTCTGGGCGCTCATGGGATGAACTCCTGTCGTCGGTATCAATGCTGAGAATGTCGATGCTCGAAACGAACGAACTTCGCCCGCTCCGGCAGCCTTTTAAAGCTGTATTCTGCCTCAATCACGCAGTCGAGAAAGGCGGTTTTGCCATCTGTCGCGCAAGTTCTTGATTCCTGGCAGGGGTATGCCCGGGGCCGTGGATCGCACCGGCAGACGGGCCGCCCGGCGGGGGCGTGAAGCGTCATCGATCGGGCTGGGGCAGGACTCACGCCGCCGGTGGGATGTCTTCAGCCGGCGGCGCGCGCCTCCAGCGCTGCGATGGCGGGCAGGGAACGCCCCTGCAGAAACTCGAGGAAAGCGCCGCCGCCAGTCGAGATATAAGAGATCCGGTCGCCGACGCCATACTTCTCTATTGCCGCCAGGGTGTCACCGCCGCCCGCCAGGGAGAAAGCCTTGGATTCGGCGATGGCCTGGCACAGCGTGCGCGTGCCCTGAGCGAACTGATCGTGCTCGAAAACGCCCACCGGGCCGTTCCATACCACCGTGCCCGCCCGCGACACCAGTGACGCATATCTCGAGGCGGTCTTTTCGCCCACGTCGAGGATCATGTCGTTTTGGCCCACGGCGTCGACTGCTTTGAGGTGCGCACCGGCGCTCGCGTTGAGCGCGGCAGCGACGACCACGTCCTCGGGAATCGGAATATCCGCGCCGCGTGCGCGCGCGGTTTCCAGCAAGCGCTCGGCCACGGGCACCAGGTCCGGCTCGTAGAGAGATTTCCCCACCGGGTGCCGCTTGGCGGCGATGAACGTATTGGCGATGCCGCCGCCGACGATGAGCTGATCCACTTTCTCGATCAGGGACTCGAGCACGCCGAGCTTGGTGGAAACCTTTGCACCGCCCACAACCGCAACCAGCGGACGCGCGGGATTATGCATTGCACGGGACAAAGCGTCGATCTCCGACGCCAGCAGGGGCCCGGCGCACGCCACCGGAGCGAACCGGGCGACCCCGCAGGTGGACGCCTGAGCGCGGTGCGCGGTGCCGAAGGCGTCCATGACGAAAACGTCACAAAGCTCCGCCATCCGTCTCGACAATTGCTCATCATCGGTGCTCTCACCGAGATTGAAGCGCACGTTTTCGCAAACCACGATAGTGCTCGGCTTGGTCTCAACGCCGTTGAGCCACTGTGGAGCGAAATGCACTGGAAACGGGGTCAATTCGGCGAGATGCGCGGCGACGGGTGCGAGTGAAAACTCCGGTTCCGGCTCGCCTTCCTTCGGCCGGCCCAGATGAGACAGCACCATGACGCGAGCGCCGGCCGCGGCGGCCTTCTCCAACGTCGGCAGTGCGGCGCGGATGCGCGCATCGCTGCTGACCCTGCCATCTTTGACCGGAACGTTGAGGTCCTCGCGGATGAGCACGCGCTTGCCGGCGAGATCCAGATTGGACATGCGGAGGAAGGCCATTTAGAAGTTCGTATGTCGCAGATCGAATGTCGAATATCGGGTTGAGAAGCAGCGCTTGAGCGGCGTCTACGGATCAATCAACGAGTGGCCTTTATTCGAGGTTCGTCCTCCGAAGAACATGAACAAGCGATGCTGATCAGCAATGAATGTCAATCGCGGCTATAGCAACGTCACTTTGTCCGATGCTCCATACTGACACCCAACATCCGATATTCGACATTCGATTTTCCC
>DATIPL010000090.1:0-2826 GCA_035471965.1 Gammaproteobacteria bacterium | reverse complement strand
GGAAACCTCGAAGAGGTGCGGGAGAAGGCGAAGTCGGTTTGAGGAGTGCGGACCGTGGAGAAAACCCGGCTAGAGGCTTGGGACGAATATCGAAGATCGAATATCGAAGATCGGTAGATTGTAGATGGGGTGGGTTCGAAGGCGTGCGCTTTTCCCCCAATGCCATCAACCCCTACCGTCTACCGGTCGAACGACGCACGGCGAGTTGACTGACTCCTGGTTTTTATAGCGGAACACACAAATGGCATCAACGATTCGGGTCGAGGTCGTCAGCGCCGAAGACGAGATCTTTTCCGGCGACGCCGAAATGGTGTTCGCCCCGGCTGTGGAAGGAGAGGTAGGCATCGCGCCGCGGCACGCGCCGCTGCTCACTTTTCTGCGGCCCGGTGAGCTGCGGGTGCGGCGACCGGGGGGGGAGGAAGAGAACATCTTCGTCTCCGGTGGCATGCTTGAAATTCAGCCCCACGTGGTGACCGTGCTCTCCGACACCGCGGTGCGCGCCCACGATCTGGATGAGGCGGCGGCGCTGGAAGCCAAGGAACGGGCGGAGCGGATGCTGGCCGACAGTAAAGCCGACATCGACGAAGCCAAGGCGCGGGCCGAGCTCGTTCAGGCAGCGGCGCAACTCCAGGCCATCAAGCGATTGCGCAAGAAAGGCCGGTAACGGACGTCGACATTCCACCCTGGTCGGCTGTCCGAAACCCGCGCGCGCGTGGCGTGAACTGGCCGGCGTGCTCTAAGATTGCATAGCACATGTCTTCTCTCCACGTCGTCATTCTCGCCGCCGGTCAGGGCAAGCGCATGCACTCCGATCTGCCCAAGGTGCTCCATCGCCTGGCAGGCCGGCCTCTGCTCGCCCATGTACTGGACACCGCCGAAGCGCTGGGTGCGGCGGGCCTGCATGTGGTTTACGGCTACGGGGGCGACCAGGTGCGCGAACATTTCCGCGACAAGACGGTCACCTGGGCGGCGCAGCCGGAACAGTTGGGAACCGGGCACGCGGTCATGCAGGCCATGTCCGGCATTCCGGATGATGCAGTCGTGCTGGTGCTCTACGGCGATGTGCCGCTGGTTCGATCTCATACCCTGGAGGCGGTGGCGGCCGCTTCGTCGATGAAAACCATCGGGCTGCTGACTGCGATGGTGGACGCTCCGGACGGATACGGGCGCATTCTTCGCGACGACAGCGGTAGCGTCATCGGCATTGTCGAGCACGGCGACGCAGATCCCGGACAGCGCGCGATTCGAGAAATCAACACGGGGATGATGGCGCTGCCGGCCAAACGACTTCGCCGGTGGCTCGAGGGGATCAGGAACGAAAACCGTCAGGGCGAGTACTATCTGACCGACATTATTTCCCGCGCGGTAGAAGAGGGAATCGAGATTGTGACCGCTTCCCCCGACACACCAGACGACACGCTGGGTGCAAACGACCGAATCGAGCTCGCCCGTCTGGAGAGGGTCTATCAGCGTCGCCAGGCCGAAGCGCTGATGCGGGCGGGTGTGAGCCTGAGCGACCCGGCGCGACTGGACGTTCGCGGCCGCGTGACGGCCGGCCGGGACGTGAGCATAGACGTCAACGTCATTCTCGAGGGGGAGGTGCACATCGGAGATCGCGTATCCATCGGCGCGAACTGCGTGCTCAAAGATGTGAAAATCGGCGACGATACCGGAGTATTTCCCAACTGTATCCTGGATTCCGCCACGGTGGGCGCAGGATGCCGAATCGGACCTTACGCCCGTATTCGTCCGGGGACCGAGCTTGGCGATTCGGTTCATATCGGCAACTTCGTGGAGGTCAAAGCGTCTACCATCGGCGCCGGTTCCAAGGCCAACCACCTGACCTATATCGGAGACGCCGAAATCGGCGCTGACGTGAACGTCGGCGCCGGGACCATCACCTGCAACTACGACGGCGCCAGCAAACACCGCACCATCATCGGCGATGGCGCGTTCATTGGCTCGGGCGTCGAGCTGGTGGCGCCAATCACGGTACACGCGGGCGCTACCATCGGCGCCGGGTCTACAATCAGCAAAGACGCGCCCGCCGACAAGCTCACGGTGAGTCGCGGAAGCCAGCAGACGGTCAAGGGCTGGAAGCGTCCGAAGAAGTCTTGACGATGTTTCAAACCTTTGAACTTCATAGTGTTATCGGCACCTCTTCAGTCCTGAGCAGGTAACAAAGAAGCCTATGTGCGGAATCGTCGGGGCCATTGCCGACCGAAACGTGGTGCCGGTGCTGGTCGACGGGCTCAAGCGCCTGGAGTACCGCGGCTACGACTCCGCCGGTCTCGCGGTAGTCAACGGCGGCGTGCTTGCCCGCCGGCGTATTCCGGGAAAGGTGTCGACCCTCGAAGGATTGCTCGAAAACGATCCAGTGGAAGGCGCTACCGGCGTGGCCCACACCCGCTGGGCCACCCACGGCGTCCCCAACGAAAACAACGCTCATCCTCAGGTGGCGAACGACCGCATTGCCGTGGTGCATAACGGCATCATCGAAAACCACGAAAGCTTACGGCGGGAGCTCGAGGCAGGAGGGGTCAGCTTCGATTCGGACACGGATACCGAAGTCATCGCCAGGCTGATCTATCTACACAGCCAGCAGGGAATGGATCTGCTCGACGCGGTCAGGACGGCAGTGAACCGGCTCGAAGGCGCATATGCAATCGGGGTCATCGACCGCGATGGGCCGGAACGGGTGATCGGTGCGCGTCTCGGCAGCCCGCTGATCGTCGGCTACGGCGATGGAGAAAACTTCATCGCCTCGGATATCGCCGCGCTGGTGGCGGTGACTCACAGATTCAGCGTTTTGGAAGACGGCGATCT
>DATIPL010000089.1:0-1884 GCA_035471965.1 Gammaproteobacteria bacterium | reverse complement strand
GTTTCAAGGATCTCGCCTGCATGCGTTTGTAACCCAACTCGTGCAACTGATTGGCGATGAGATCGAGAATCCTCGATCGTGTCGCCTGGGTGGAGTAGCTTCCATCCCGATTTGCCTTACAGAGTTTCATCAACTGATAGTTCAGCGGTGAGTGTCAAGCAAGTTGTCGCCTGAAGATTACGCTGCCTTAATGGTCTCCTGATTCATCGACCGCAGCGTTTTCGATCGGTAACTGATCAACTCCACGGTATCGACCGGCGTCCAGTTGCGCGTCTGCCGGCTCCAGCGTTCCGGGTGCCGGCGACGGGCATCCCGATAGACCGCATGCCGGCGCTTGAGGATTTCCCGGTCCTGCCCGCTGTGACGCTGGTGCGGGGTGACGAACCGGATGCCGCTGTGCTGGTGTTCATGGTTGTACCAGCGCACGAACCACTCGACCCAGGCACGTGCTTCATCGATGTCGGCGAACGCCTGTTCCGGATAGTCTGGACGATACTTCAGCGTCCGGAACAGCGCTTCCGAGAACGGATTGTCATTACTGACCCGCGGCCGGCTGAAGGAGGGCACGACGCCGAGCGACTGCAGCGTGGCCAGCATGCTGGCGCCCTTCATGGGCCCACCGTTGTCGGCATGCAGCACCAGCACCGTATCGCGGGTGATGCCTTCCAGGTAACAGGCCTCCCGCGCCAGCCAGGCAGCGTACTCGGCGCATTCACACTCATGCACTTGCCAGGCCACGATCTTGCGGCTGTAGAGGTCGAGAATCAGGTACAGGTAGTAGAACCAGCCGCGCACCGGACTCCTCAGCCACGTGATATCCCAACTCCAGACCTGATTCGGCCCCGTGGACACCAGCGGCGTGGCGTCGTGCCGGCGTGCCGGGGCGCTCTTCTGCCGGTGCGCCAGCAGCTTTTCGTCGCGCAAGATCCGATACATGCTCGCCTCCGAGGCCAGGTATTCCCCGCCATCCGCCAGCTTCGGCACCACCTGGTTCGGACTCTCACCCGCAAACTCCGCACTGTTCAGCCGCGCCAGCACCGCCGCTCGTTCCGTCTCGCTCAACGCATTCGCCGGCCGCGCCCGGGACCCTTTGCGCCCGTCGACCGCGCCTTGCCGTTCCCAGCGCTGCACCGTGCGCAGCGACAGACCCAGCACCGCGCAGGCCGCTTCCTTGCGCGCACCCCGTTGTCTCGCTTCGGTAATCAAGGCCAATGCCTGCCGCCGATCCTCTGCCGGTATCAATCGTCCTCGCGCTCCCCCCAGATCGATTCCGCTTTTTTTTTCAACACCAGCAGCGCCGCCGTCTCGGCCAGCGCCTTCTCCTTGCGGCGCAGCGCCTTCTTCAAGGCCCGGTTCTCCTCGCGCAAGCTCCGCAGCGTCTCTCGCGACGCCTTCGTCGCCGCGTCCGCACCACTCAACTCTCGCCGCCATTGGGCCAGATGATGGCTGTGCAGACCGTGGCCACGACACCAGCTCCCCAGCTCTTCTTCCGAAAGCCCGGCCGTCCCAATCAGAGCTTCCAGGCGCTCCTCCGCTTTCCAGTCCTGCGGTCGTTTCACGCCTTCTGCCATCGTTCCTCCGCCGTTGTGCCGATGTTGACGCAGCCAATTCTGAATCGTCGTCACCGAAACTCCAAACTCCTGCGCTATCGCCCGCTGCGGAGCCGCTCGCGTCGCCGCCTTGCGCACCGCCGCTTCTCGAACCTCTGCCGAATAGTTCATCTCTCTCTTCCTCTCGCCCCCTTAATCCAACGGATCAAAAGAGGCGACATCTATCCTGACACAGGGGGGCGAAGCAATTGCGCAAATGCGTTGGTTGTCCAGAGCTTACGGTGCTGTATACAGTTGGTGAGTGCTTCTGACCGCCGCGCAGCCTGTGGCTACA
>DATIPL010000088.1:0-5100 GCA_035471965.1 Gammaproteobacteria bacterium | reverse complement strand
TGTCTCGCGCTGTCGCGGGAGTTATCCTCACCCTCGCGCTCACTTTCATCGGACTGACCGCGGTCACTTTCGTCATCGGCCGGGTGATGCCCGCCGATCCGGTGCTCGCCATCGTCGGCGACCGCGCGCCCCAGGACGTTTACGACCAGGTCTACCGCCAGCTCGGTCTCGACAAACCGATCCCGGTTCAGTATCTGCGTTATCTGGGGCAGCTTTTTCAGGGTGACCTCGGCGTCTCCATCATGACCGCGCAGCCGGTGATGGACGACCTGCTGCGCTTTTTTCCCGCAACGCTGGAGCTGGCGACGGTAGCAACGCTACTTGGCATTTTCGTCGGCGTGCCCCTTGGCGTGCTGGCGGCGGTCAAGCAGGGTCGATGGCCGGATCACCTGGTGCGCGTTTTCGGACTCTTCGGCTATTCGGTGCCGGTATTCTGGCTCGGCATGGTGGCGCTGCTGATCTTCTACGCCAGGCTCGACTGGGTAGCGGGACCCGGACGCCTGGATGTCTTTTACGAGGACATTGTCGATCGCGTCACCGGCGTAATCCTGATCGATTCAGCGCTCGCCGGAGAATGGGATATCTTCCGCAACGCGATTTCCCATCTCGTTCTACCCGCAACCATTCTCGGTACCTTCACTCTCGCCTACATCGCGCGCATGACCCGCAGCTTCATGCTGGATCAGCTGGGGCAGGAATACGTGCTCACCGCCCGGGTCAAAGGGGTTTCGGAACTCGCGGTGATCTGGCGTCACGCATTTCGTAACGTGCTGGTGCAGCTGATTACGATCATAGGACTGACCTACGCATCGCTGCTCGAGGGGTCGGTGCTCACCGAGACCGTTTTCGCGTGGCCCGGAATCGGGCAGTACATCACCAACTCACTTTTCAACAACGACATGAATGCGGTTTTGGGCGGCACCGTCGTGGTCGGCATCTGCTTCGTCGGCATCAACATGATCTCGGACCTGCTCTATCGTCTGGTGGATCCCAGGGTGCGATGAGCAGCGCACGCGCCTGGCTGCTGGCCGACGTACCACACTCGCGTATTCACGCGCGCTGTCAGCGGATCTACCTCGGCTGGCTGTCCTTTCGCGGTAATCCGATCGCCGTCGCGGGACTCGGAATCGTGACGGCGCTGGTGACCTGCGCGGTTCTTGCACCGTGGATCACCGGCTCGAACGGTCTCGATCCGGAGCTGGGCAACCGCCTGCAGCCGCCCAGCGCCGCCCACTGGTTCGGCACCGACGAGCTGGGACGCGACATTTACGACCGCATAGTGTGGGGTTCCCGGATCACGCTTTACATCGTCGGGCTGGTGTCGGTAATCGTGGTGCCCATCGGGCTGGTCATCGGTGTGGTCGCCGGCTACGTGGGCGGCTGGGTGGACAACGTGTTGATGCGCTTGACTGACATCTTTCTTGCCTTTCCGAGGCTCATTCTCGCGCTTGCCTTCGTCGCCGCCCTGGGACCCGGACTGGAAAATGCGGTGCTCGCGATCGCGCTCACCACCTGGTCGCCTTACGCGCGCATCGCGCGCGCCGAGGCGCTCACCATTCGCAATAGCGATTTCATCCTCGCCGCACAGTCCCAGGGAATCCCGGCCAGCGGGATCTTGATCCGCCACGTCACCCCGCTGTGCGTCTCCTCGGTGATTGTGCGCCTGACCCTGGACATGGCCGGGATCATCCTCACCGCGGCGGGCCTGGGCTTTCTCGGTCTGGGCGCGCAGCCGCCGACGCCGGAGTGGGGCGCGATGATTTCCCTCGGGCGCCAGTACCTGCTGGATCAGTGGTGGGTGCCGACGATTCCGGGAATTGCGATCTTCGTCGTCAGCTTGGGTTTCAATCTGCTCGGCGACGGCCTGCGCGACGTCCTCGATCCCAAGAGCGGAGAGTAGGAGAGCTCGAGTGGAGGACACCCCGCTGCTCACGGTGGAAGACCTTCGCGTCACTTTCGAGACGCCCAGGGGACCGGTGGAGGCGGTGCGCGGCGTGAGCTTCGAGCTCGGGCGTGAAAAGCTGGGCATCGTCGGTGAATCAGGCTCCGGTAAATCGCAGACCGGGCGTGCGCTGCTCGGCCTGATCGCGCGCAACGGGCGCATCGAGGCGAAGCGGCTCTCGTTCGATGGCATCGACCTGCTCGGTGCGGACGAGCGCACCATGCGATCCATCCGCGGCGGCCGCATCTCGATGATCATGCAGGATCCCAAGTTCTCGCTGAATCCTGTAATCAGCGTCGGCGAACAGATCGTGGAAGCCTTTCGCGTGCACACCAGGGCATCAAAGCGCGAAGCCCGCCGGCGCGCCCTGGCGATGCTCGAAGCGGTGCAGATCCGCCATCCGAAGCACGTTTTCGACGCCTATCCCCACGAGGTGTCGGGTGGAATGGGCCAGCGGATCATGATTGCGATGATGATGATCCCGGAGCCGGACATCATCATCGCCGACGAGCCCACCTCGGCGCTGGACGTGACGGTGCAGCTTCAGGTGCTGGCGATTCTCGACGATATGGTCAGCGAGCGCGGTACCGGGCTGCTGTTCATCAGTCACGACCTCAATCTGGTGGCTTCCTTTTGCGACCGCGTGCTGGTGATGTATGCGGGCCGAATCGTCGAGACCATAGCCGCGCGCGACCTTCATTCCGCGCGGCACCCGTACACGCGGGGGCTCTTGAGCTGCCTGCCGCGCATCGACGGCGACGGCTCTGATCTGCCGGTGCTCGAGCGTGACCCGGAGTGGGCTCGATGAGCGTTGCGCCGATGATTGAGGTCGAGAAACTCGATGTCGTTTTCGGACGGGGCTCGCGCGCGTTTCGCGCCGTACGTGGTATCCGCTTCTCGGTCGAGGCCGGTACCAGCTACGGTCTGGTGGGCGAATCGGGGTCGGGTAAGACCACCGTGCTGCGCGCCATCGGCGGACTGCTGCCGCAATCCGCGCAAGTCAGCGGCCTGATGCGAATCGCGGGCGAAACTCTCGGCAGCGACCGTTCCCGGGTCTTCCGCCGCCGTGTGCAGATGGTGTTCCAGGATCCTTACGGATCTCTGCATCCGCGTCACACCGTTGATCAGATCCTCGGCGAACCGGCGCGGGTGCACGGCTTCGATCGGGTAGACGATCGCATTCGGCGGGCGCTCACGGAAGTCGGACTCGACGCCTCCTTTCGTTTCCGCTACCCGCACCAGCTGTCCGGCGGTCAGCGTCAGCGGGTCGCGGTGGCACGGGCGCTGATTATCGAGCCCGAGATTGTGCTTCTCGACGAACCCACGTCCGCGCTCGACGTGTCCGTACAGGCGGAGGTCCTGAACGTTCTCGGCCGGCTGCGTCGTGAGCACGGTCTGACCTACGTACTGGTGAGCCATAACCTCGCAGTCGTGAGCCACATGTGCGATGCCCTGGCGGTGATGCAGCACGGCAGGGTGGTGGAAACGCTGAACGTCGGGCAGATGCGCACCGAAACTCCGGAGCATCCCTATACCAGGCAGCTGGTGCGGGCGAGTCGGGGCTACGACCGGGCAGCGGTGGATACGCTGGAAGAGTTCGAGGCCTGACAGCGAGGTGAATGTGGGCCGCCCGAGGGCCGGGATCCACGGCACCATCGGGCGCTACCGATTAAGCTGGGCGTCGGCACAGTCGACGCCGTCAGTTCAAATCAAGTCGAAGCCGGCGGAAGAGGGCCCGTGAAGCTGATTGTTGCCACCGGGGATTACGCCCACACGCGACCGCTTGCGGAAGTGAGCGGCCAAAGCGACGGTCTCGACATTCATTGGCAGCCGGGCCGGCCGGAGGCCGTGTTCAGTCGGGCGCTGAGCGACGAGGCCCCTTACGACGTGGCCGAGATGTCGCTGGCCACGACCTGGGCACTGGCAGCGAACGGAGATGCGCGTTTCGTGGCCATTCCCGTATTTCCCTCGCGCATGTACCGCCTGTCGGCATTCTACGTGCGAGCGGGCATCGAGCGGCCGGAGCAGCTGGCGGGGGCCCGCATCGGAGTGGTGCGTTACGGCCAGACTGCCGCCGTGTGGGGTCGGGCCATGCTGGAGCAGCAGTACGGAATCGAGAGTTCAGAACTGGCCTGGTGGGTGGCCGAACGGCAGAACTTCGAGCCCGGCGGGATCGAGCTGAATCAAGCCGGGGGCGTCGCCGAGCTGCAGGACATGCTCGCCGACGGTCGTCTCGACTGCCTGTTTTCCACCTCGGTGCCGGAGGTGTTTCGAACCGGCAGGGCGAAGCGGCTTTTCCCGGACTGGCCGGAAAAGGAACGGGCGCTTTTCCAGCAGACCGGATTTCTGCCCATCATGCACACGGTGCTTATCCGCCGAAGCCTGGTGGACGCGCGGCCCGAGATCCCCGGGCTCGTGATCAGCCGCTTCGACGACGCCAGGCGCTCAGCGCTGGCTTGGCTGGGAGATACCGACGCCAGCGTCCTCCCGGTGCCGCTCCACCACGGCTGGCTGGATACCCGAACCCGCGGAGGGACGCGCGACGCCTTCGAAAGCGGGCTCGAGTCGAACCGGTTCGTGCTGGACGCGTTTGCGTCGCATATGCATGCTCAGGGACTGACCGCCCGGCGAGTCGCCCCGAGCGAGGTCTTTTACTCCGGCGGCTGATCGCACAATTCGGACATATCGCGTAGTCTGAACCGCGCATCAGATCTTCACCCGCGGTTGGCGCGGGACGTACACTCGGAACACTGCTCAAGCCGCGCATAGCGCAACCGAGCGTAAACACCCAAGGGAAGGTTTCAGTCAATGAATGACACCATGAGCTTAGAAATTGTCGACGAAGCCCAGGCATTCACCCAGACCGAGGCGTTTGTCGGTCGGCACCTGCTGCTGGACGTGCAGACGTCCACGCCCCGGGGCATCAACGAGACCACCACCGTTTACAACATGCTCGAGGGGCTCTCCAAGGCCATCGACATGACCCTGGTTTACCCACCGTTGGTCGCAAGATTTCCTTTTGCTGCCAATGAGTTGTCGCGTTTTGTTCAGTCACTGCACGAAGAAGGGATCCAGGCGCGCACGGTGGAAACCATGGAGCAGTTGCTGCACAAGCGTCAGACCGAAGACGCCGGCATTTCCGGGATTACCGTCTGGCT
>DATIPL010000087.1:0-6296 GCA_035471965.1 Gammaproteobacteria bacterium | reverse complement strand
GGTGACGCCGGCCATGCCGTAGGCGTCATTCTGTACGTAGGCGCAAACGCCTGTCGGTGGAATGCCCGCGTCGATAGCGGCCTGGATCACGCTGGCGGTTTCCTGCACGTAGCTGGCGCGGAAATTGATGATATCTCCGATTCCCGGCCGCAGTATTCCGGCGCCGGTGAAGAAGCCCACCGCCGGAACCTTGTTCTCGGCGAGAATGGGCAGAGAGACTTTTGCCGTAGGCGTGCCGACGTTTCCGACCATGGCAAAAATGTTCTCGGCGACGAGCTGTCTGGTGGCCTCAATGGTCTTCGTAGGCGAATAGTTGTCGTTCAATGTAACGAATTCGAGGCGCCGGCCCTGGATCTGCTTATCGCGAATTGCCGCCTCAATGCCCGCCTTCATTCCCAAACCGAGTCCCCGGGAGTCGCCCTTGAGATCCATGACGCCGCCGATTCGAATGGTGCCGGGGGTGACGCCCTCCGCAGCGTGCACCGCCGCCGCGGCGCAAATGACAAGTGACGCGACCACCCCTCGGGTGACGCGCCTGACCGCTGCGCAACGATTGCGTCGCCTGGTCGCCGTGGGGTCTTGCTTGAGTGGTGTATTCATGGCTCGAATCTCTGGAATGCTCAGCTCCGGTTCGGACAGCGGATTAACGCAGCGCTTGCCTGGTCTTCAGGTAGTCGAGGGTGACGCCGACCACGAGAACACCGATCGTGGTGCCCCGGTCATACAGCGGCGCCGAAATCTGCACGGCGTATGTCTTGGTGCTGTCGTCATATTCCAGAGGACCGATAAACACCTTGCCGGTCCCGTCGTTGAAGGAGGCCGTCCATTTTTCTTCGTCACCCTGCCAGTAATCGCTGGTGGCCGGGAAAGCGGCGACGTTTGCGCCCTGGTTGTCGGTGACGAATGCCTCGTTGAATGACTCGTTGATTCCAATCACGCGTTTGAGGAAACGGCCCGCGTCGTTTTCCTGCAATGAACGCTTGAAGTGGGTCAGCTCTTTGGTGGATTTCCACTCTTCATCGCGCTGCTTGATCAAATCCAGCGTGAGTGTCTCGGAGTTCTGCCGGCGGGTAGCGCGAATGACAGTGGGATTTAACGCCATGTGCTGGACGGACCGGATCTTGGTCTTCAGCAGAGTCTTTAGTTCTTTCTGGCTCGGCGCGTCCTGCTCCTGCGCGAAAACGTTTACCGAGAGTATTGCCAGCGAAACGAGGAGTGCGAGAATTCTCATGACGTACCTCCCGATACGTTGTGCAGTGAGGGCCACGCCGCATCGACGCCGGCGTTGATCCCGATCTCATGCCTCACCGCCCTGAATGAGCGGCAGTTCAGCGTTTCAAGGGTGCAGTTCACGCTGCGATTTCATTTGAAAGCGACCGCACCAGTCCTGGTATGTCTACCTCTAGCCAGAGATCCTCGTTATGTTCGAAAACTGCACCGGTATGGTTCTCCAGCACGCCCGGCAGCGACGGTCGCTTATCC
Source organism: Gammaproteobacteria bacterium (assembly GCA_035471965.1). Lineage (GTDB taxonomy): Bacteria > Pseudomonadota > Gammaproteobacteria > HK1 > HK1 > CAMYJH01. The sequence goes on along the minus strand of DATIPL010000087.1, from coordinate 4,814 downwards.
AGAGGGGCACTGTCGGGCGCGGGCACGGGGAGGCCGTCGATGGCGATGCCGAGAGCGTTTTCGCCCTTGTCGATGACCAGCAGCATCTGCCGCTCGCCGGCTATTGGTGCGGTTCCGAACAGCTCCCGCAGATCGAAAACCGGCACCACGTTTCCACGCAGGTTGATGAGTCCATCGAACCACGATGTGGTATTCGGAAGCGGAAAAATTTCCGGCCGATCCAGCACTTCGCTGACCGAGTTCTCGGGAAGAAGGATGCGCAAAGCGCCAACACGCACGCCGTAGCGCAGCTGCTCCAGATACATGGCGCCGCCCAATGCCGGCTCCGTATCGCCCGGCTGGAAACGGGTCAGCGCGGCGCTCGGCGGGAGCCACTCCGGAACTTCGACGCCTTTGACCGGATCGCTCATGATTTACATATTCAGGCTGAATTCGACAGGCGTTTTTTCGACATTTCCGAGGCGCACGCCGTCGATTCAAAACGCCTTTATCTGCTCGACAATCTGATCCGGCGTAAAGGGTTTGGCAACCAGATCTCTTCCGCCCTGCATCTGCGCCCACATGCGATCGGCTTTCTGCCCCTTGCTGGTGACGAATACCACCGGTATGTCTTTGGTGGCACCGTCGCTTCCGAGCTTTCTACAGGCTTCGAAACCGTCCATGTCCGGCATCAGGATGTCCAGAAAGATCAGCTCGGGCCTCTCCGATCTGGCTATCGCGATGGCTTCCGCGCCCGTGGTGGCGGTGACGACGGTGCAGCCCGCGTCGGATACAATGCCTTTGATATTCGCCAGATCAGTAGGGGAATCATCGACAACCAATACTTTGTTTACTGCCATCTCAGTCGTCCTCTCATGCGTGTCACTTCAGTCCATGCGCGCAGCAAAACGGTCAGGTCAATCCGGCCATGGACTCGAAGGCCATGGGCTCCTTCAGGCACTTGTTGAGCGTACGATTGAACTCTCTGATGCTGACGGGTTTGGTGAGATACGTGTCACAGCCCGAAAGCTTTCCTTTGACCTTGTCAAAGGGTGAGGATTTACCCGTCAGCATCACCACCGGGATGTTCTTCTTCTGCTTATCCCGCTTTATGCTCTTGCATACTTCGTATCCGTCTACACCCGGCATAATGACGTCGAGAAAAACGATGTCGTAATCGTTCTGGGAAACGAGGTCGAGCGCCGCGTCACCGTTTTCGGCAAAATCGGCCGAGATGCCGGATCGCTCGAGCGCCATGGCCACCTGTTTGCGTACCGGAAGGCTGTCGTCTACGACCAGGGCCCGGTAGCCGGAATTGAGAAAGGTTTTCTGGAACTCGCCCGAATCCACAGGGTTGGGCTGAGCGCTCGCCCCGGCCTGCGACGGCTTCGCTTGCCCGGGCGGAGCAGCGGTGTTTAGCGTCGGGACTCGGGCGTCAGGCGCGGGAAAGCGGGCCTCGACGGGTGGCGGTGAAACTTGCGCCGGGACCCGTGTCAGATTCTCGTTTTCCACCACCCGGTCGAGCACGCCCAGGGTCCGCGTGGCGGTGAACGGGCGGCGCACGAAATAGGGTTCGTCGGACTCCCTGTCGCGGATGACCCCGACCACGGGAGTTCCGTTGCCGGGTAACGCTTGCGCCTTGCTGACGGCGGCGGAGTTCGTTCTGTCGACGAGAATGATGTCCACCGGCTGGGCATTCGGCTCTACCAGCATCTGAAAGGCGTTGGGGCGGGAGGCTGAAAGGGAGAAAATCCGTTCCAGCACTTTGCGCTCGAGCTCGGGGAACCCGAATACTCCGACGGTAAAATGCTTCGTTGCGCTCATCTGCCTCGCGTGAGTCTGCTCATGCCGCCGGAGGCCACGATTTGCCGTCACGGCGCCGCATTTGTTCTGGAAGCCGCCTCCGGCGCTGAAGTCGCCATCTTGTTCCCACCGCCATAGGGGAAGGCGCCGTTAGCGGTTTTTTTCGTTATCGACCGTGAACTGGGTCACCTAAATGGGAAAAATACCCATTCTGGATCCGGCATCTCGACCGGCGCAGGAGGCTAGAGACTGGCGACGCCGAGGCGGAAAGCGAGGCGCGTGAGCTCGGCGGTGTTGCGCAAGCCCAGCTTTTTCATGATATGGGTTCGATGGTTGTTGACCGTCTTCGGGCTGCGGCTCAAGCGCGTGGCAATGTCCCCAACCGAGAGTCCCTGGGCAAGTGCGGCGAAAATTTCCAGCTCTCTCGGCGACAGCGTGGCATAAGCCCGGCGGACTTCTGTCGGCACCGGCTCGCCTCCTGCGCCGCTCATGGAGGCCAGGCGATCGCACAGTCTGAGCAGATCCGCGGCCAGGGCCTCGCATCGATGGGGCCCGGTGACAGGATCGCGAAGCGCCCGGGCAACGTGACGGATTTGATCCACGACGGCGCTCAGTCCCACTCGGCCCGAAGCAGCCAGGCTCTCGTCACCTCGCGCCTGCCGGGCGGAGAAGGAGCGGAGATCGTGTACGCCGTTAGCCATGGTCAGTCACCGCTGCTGGCAGCCCGCGCGGCCCTGGGCGCCACGGGACGATTGGGGGATTGAACGCCCAACGCCGCGAGGCTGGCGCCGGAGCTTTGCGCCAGGCGGCCGATGAGATTACGGAGAAAGGTCTTGTGGAAGCGGAGCTGGCACGACTCCGAGGCGCGCGACATCTGAGCTTCGTTGATTCGAAGCAGCGCAACATCACTGGCCGCCTCGATGCTGTGAAGCTGCTTGACCCCGGCGACGTAATTCAGCTCGCCGAAGCAGTGGCCGCTGGAGAGCGTGGTCAGAACCTCGCCTCCCTGAATCACTTTGACGTCGCCCTTGATCAATATGTACAGAGAGACGTCGGTATTGCCCTCGCCGATGATGGTCGTACCGGCGGGAAAGGATTCCCAAGTGCCGGCACGTAGCGCTTCCCATACCTCGTTGTCCGAGAAATTGGTGAAAAAAGGCAGCCTGCGCAGGGCGCCGAAGCGGTCGAGCTCACCCAGGCGCTGATCCTGGCAGACGAGCTCCGTGAATACTCCGGCCAGGTCGGAAGCAAATTCGATGCCTGAGCGGTACCGGTCCGCGGGGTCTTTCGCCAGCGCACATTTGAGAATGTCGTCCAGGGCAGCCGGAAGCTCCGGCCGCAGCTCGAGCACGCTGGGAGCGGGCTCGTGCGCGATCTGGTGAATCAGCCGGCTCAGGTTCGTCCCCACGAACGGTGCCTGACCCGTGAGCAGCTCGAACATCACGATTCCCAGCGAGTAAAGATCCGTTTGCCCGGAGATGTTGTCCTCCTGGACCTGCTCCGGCGACATGTACCGCGGGGAACCGACGATGCCGAGGACGTGGGTGGTGTCGGCAAGGGGCCGGTGCGCGACCCCGAAGTCGCTGATCTTCAGGTCCCCATCGGCGGTCTGCAAGATATTGCTGGGCTTGATGTCGCGATGGATCACGCCTTGCCGATGGGCATAGTCGATGGCCCGCGCGCAGGTGGCGACAATCTCGGCCACCTTCGGAATAGGAAGCAGTTCCTTGGGCTCGCAGTAAGGCAGGAGGGTCTGCCCACCCTCGATGTATTCCATGACGATGTAAGGCTCGCCGTTTTCTTCCCCGGCGTCGAAGATCTTCAGAATGTTGGGATGCTCGAGCAGTCCCGCCAGATGGGCTTCATTGAAGAACAGTTTCCTCGCCTGGCGGGCGGCTGTGTTCTCGAGATTCTCCTTGATCGCGGAAACCTTGATGGCGACGTCACGATCACCGAACGGGTCGTAGCCGAGATAAACCACGCCCATATTGCCGCGCCCGGCCAGACCGACGACGTGATACTTTCCGAACTTCTCCGGCAACTCGGGCATGGGCGGGCGGACCTTGCTGGAATTCAAGGCGTATCGGCCGGGGGCGATCGAACTTTAGACGGCCAGGGCGCGCCATCCTTGCTCTCGAAAGTTGAGGCTTTTTAGAGCTTAAATGAGTTAACCGACTGACGGGTTGAGGTTTTCGTCTTCACACTTCAAAAACTGCTTTAACTTTGGGAAATGGAAGCCTGAAAGATTTTCGTCCCGGTCGCCGGCCGTGCCTCCGAGGCCTGGACAAGCCGGGGCCCGGGCGGTGCAGTGTGCCGGCATTCGGTTCCCGGAACAGCCCTGCCCGGACGGCGGACGTCCGCGGCCAGGAGATCAGAGTTCAGCAGGGCAGAGGGAACCGTTAGAATGCACGACTTGAAAGGCGAAAGTGGCGGAACTGGTAGACGCGCTGGTTTTAGGTGCCAGTGGGGTTTTCCCCTTGAGAGTTCGAGTCTCTCCTTTCGCACCAGTTCACCGGGTCCCCTTTTTTCGAGATGACGGCCACCCGCAGGGGCCGGCCGCGAGGGCAATATTGATGCAGGTTACGGTTGAAGACACTTCCGGGCTCGAGCGGCGCATGCGCGTGCGCATCCCGGAGGAACGAGTCAAAGGCGAGGTCGTTCGGCGGCTCAACTCCCTTGCTGCCAGGGTCCGTGTGCCTGGATTCAGACCCGGGAAGGCGCCGCTCAAGGTGCTCGAGAAGCGCTATGGAGAGCAGGTGCGCAGCGAGGTCGTCGGTGAGATGGTTCAATCCAGCTTCTACGAAGCCGTCTCACAGCAGCAGCTGCGTCCCGCTGGTGCGCCCACCATCGATCCGCTGGAGGCGAATCCGGGTAACGGTATCGACTACACGGCGATATTCGACGTTTACCCGGAAATGCAGACGCCGCCCATCGAGTCGCTGAAGATTACGCGTCCCGTAGCTGAGGTCAGCGACAGCGACGTAGACAAGATGCTGGAAGTCTTGAGGCGCCAGCGCAGAACCTGGCAGGCC
>DATIPL010000086.1:0-2961 GCA_035471965.1 Gammaproteobacteria bacterium | reverse complement strand
CGCCTAACATGACAAACCAGATGCGCCAGAGCCTCTCTTATTGCAGGCCACAATCTGTCTCAAATCATCTGACAACGGACAAGCACCGGCGTCTCCAGAGCGACCAGCTCGAGGATGTCGACCAAATAAATGCCGGTGCCGCCGCCGAGGTCGACGAAGCGGTCGGCCGGCATCAGGCGAAACGGGCGCCATGTCATGACCGTCCGCATGAAGATCAACCGCTGCCACAGTATCGGTCTCCGCGAAGCGAGGCGCCGCGCGAAGGAGCTCATGGGCCTGATACAGTCGGGGACGGGCCCGTCCGCGGGGCCCGACGAGACCGGTATCACCCTCTCGCAGGTGATGGACCGCAACTCCGGCGGACGGGACCTGTTCCCCCCGCAGTGAAGGTCCGCAATGCATACCGATACAGGTCCGAGCGGTTGGGCATTCGACCTGCCGGGGCGAACTTTGTCGATGAGGCGCCGCAGGCCGGGACTTCTCGGCCGCCTGCCAGGAAGCTGTTTGATAAGTAGGTGTGGGTGACCTCCGCCGAAGCATTCGTCCGACGGACCGATCGACTCAGGTGGAGCGCCCGACAATTCGACAGGCACTTTGGCAACATGGTAGAGAGCCAAGGCAGCAGCTCACGTGAGGTGTTTCGGAGCCGGGATCTCGTAAAGGGGTTCGAGGCGTTCGACTACGTCCCGGACGGCGAAGAGTTCCTGGGCGAGTACTACAACCTCTGGCGCCGCGGCGAAGTCGATCATAGGCCCGGCAACGCGTCGTGGTTCGAGGAGCATATGGCGTTCGTAGTCCCGGACGACCGCGAGAGGGCGGCGCTCATGGACTACCTGGCGTTCCTAGTGCAGCGGCCCGGCGAGGAGGTGATGTGGGTTCCCGTCATCCAGGGCGGCCAAGGCATCGGCAAGTCGTGGATCGGCCACCTGATGGGGGTAATTCTGGGTCCGAGCAAGGTTAACCGGTCGTCAAACGACGAGCTCACAAGCAAGTGGGGCGAGGATCGCCACATCCGACGGGTCAGCCATTTGATTGCCATTCCATGCAACTAAGGGGCCGCCGCCCAATTTGGACGACGGCCCTCTGAGGAATTGGTGGGCGCACTAGGACTCGAACCTAGGACCCGCTGATTACGTACCACCTCGGCTTTCGCCGCCCCCGATGGCGGGGTGCGTGGTCTGGACTATCCCATCGCCTTAGGCCCGTGAGGGGCCCGTAGGCGGGCGCCGTCTAGTCTCTACACCTTCCCCTCTTGGGGCTTGGCTCGGGATCGCCACCGGCCGAGACCGGAAGGGTTCCCCGAATTTGACGCCTGTTCACCAGCCGGTTTCCCGGCGGGGCTCCCATCTGCGAGAGTCAGCTGCTCTACCAACTGAGCTATGCGCCCGCACCAGCCAGCTAGATAGCAACTGGACCCGGGCTTGTCGAGCCCGCAGGCTGTCATTACCGAAAATTTCATCCGAGATCCCTCTCCCTGACCCGGGAGAGGGTATGACATGATCCGCATCGACGATCGAACTCCTGAGAGCCCTGTGGCGGATCCTTATACGGCGGTTCAGGTCACGCGCCTGTGTCGACGCCGAGAACTTGCTTCTGCGGCATCAGTTCAACATCGTGCGCCGCCGAGCTCCCCGAGAGCTGCCGCTTCGGGATTTTGACCTTTTTTCTTAGTTTGCTCCATCGACTCTCGCCGGATGGTCTGGACTCGATCATAATTGTCTAAGCTCAAACAGTCATTCGCAGGCATCGTCATGGCTTCAAGACATTCTGGCGCTAGAAGTGTCGAGGTCTCGCGGGCCGGCCAAGGAGTCCTCCAAAGAGCCCAGATCTGATCCGTGAAGTCGGCTTGGCCAATCCCCTGTGGGGCGCTCCGCGGATTTAACAGTAAGCTCCTGAACCTCGGAGTCGAGATGGCGCAGTCGACCGCCAAGTACACGGTCAAGGGTCGGCATTCGCCCTCTCAGTCTTGGAAGACCTTTCTCGGAAACCATGCCGAGTGTATTGCTTCAGTGGATTTCTTCGTGGCCCCGACGTCGGCATCCGGACTTCTATACGCCTTCGTCATCTTGGGTCACGACCAACGCCGACTGGTTCATATCGCCGTCATTGTCAGTGCGACAGCCCACTGAGCCGCTCAGCAGGTCTCTGAGCCCTTTCCCTGGAACACGGCGCCCAAACACCCTATCCGCAATCGCGACGGCGCCTACGGGGAGGCGTTCAAACGGCGGATCAATGCCATCGGCATCAGAGACTGCTCTTCCGCCCCCGGTCGCCGTGGCAGAATGGACACGTTGAGCGATTGATCGGATCGATCCGACGAGAGGCCTTGGACCATATCATCATTTTCGGTGAAGCGCATCTTTGCCGCGTGCTCCGGGTGTGACCCGCCCCCCCGGTTTAGTATTAGTCGCTAGTTTAGACTCCTGGTGGCATCGTTGAAGCGGCGATCTGCCCGGAGCCCCTGGGCTGCGGAGGGCAGATCGACCGCGTGGGGCAGGGTGGTCTCGGGCGCTGGCGACCTGGCCAGATGGCCCGAGGCGCGGGGCATGCAACACACCCGCGGCGTGCCCTATCACCCGATGACCCAGGGCAAGATCGAGCGCTGGCACCAGACCCTCAAAAACCGCATCCTGCTGGAGAACTATTACCCGCCCGGCGATCTTGAGGCCCAGGTCGAGGCGTTCGTCGAGTACTACAATCACCAGCGCTATCACAAGAGCCTGGCCAATCTCATCCCCGCTGACGTCTGCTACGGACGCGGCCACATCATTCTGCTGGAGCGGGACAAGATCAAACGCCAAACCATCGAGCACCGGCGCTTGCAGCACCGGGAAAATGCCGCCTAACATGACAAACTAGATGCACCAGAGCCTCTCTTATTGCAGGCCACCATCTCTCTCAAATCATCTGCCGACGGACAGTAAATCCCCTAGACGCGGCTCACCATGGAACGACGCCCCT
>DATIPL010000085.1:0-3504 GCA_035471965.1 Gammaproteobacteria bacterium | reverse complement strand
AAGGTCGAGAAAGTGCGGAGTTTGAACCAGATTGCCGCCTATCACCAGCGGCGGGTGGAGTGGAGCGGCTGGTTGTTGCTGGGGCTTTCGCTGGCGTTCCTGACTTTGAAGTCGACGCGCGCGCGGCGCGCGGACCGGGCGTCGCTGAGGGAACTGGCGCTGCACCTGATCGGTGTTTCGGCGGTTTTTCTGCTCGTAGGGGTCGTCGCTCCAATGCTCACCGTGATTGCGCAAACGGAGGTCACTCTGCTCGGCGAAGTGGTCTTCCAGTATGAATACAGAAGCATCATCGGCACCGCTCGACACCTGGCTTCCGGAGGCAATCTGCCGGTTGCTCTGCCGTTGTTTATTTTCAGCGTCCTGGTACCGGTAGCGAAGCTGCTGCTTTCCTTCATCGCGCTGAGCGGATCTGCGAAGCGCTCGAAGCGGCTGGCGCTGAGAAGCATCCGCTTCATCGGCAAGTGGTCCATGACCGACGTCTTCGTCGTCGCCGTTCTGCTCGCTTTCTTGAGCACCGAGTCCAAGGCCTTCACCGACGCTTCCCTGGGACCGGGGCTCTATTTCTTTGCGGGATACGGCCTGCTTTCTCTGATCGGGGGACAGGTGCTGATCAAAGTGGAGGGGGGCGAAGTAAGGGCAGGACCTGGAGAGATCCGAGATTCGTACGTCAAATGAATCGTTGCCCCATTGGAAGCGAGGTAGTCGTGCAGGGTGCAATAGCGAAACGTACTGCGCCGGAGTGGCGCATTCGCGAACCCGCTCGCTCCTGAAGCGGGCTTCGTTTTGCGTCAGTTCGAGGTCATCAGCGCCGAGAAACGAACCGGTAGAATCTCTTCCATGTTGAGCTGACCCTGCGCGCTCTTGGTGACCACCATCAGCTGCTGGGCGTCCTCGATGCCCGCCGGGACCACCATTCGCCCGCCTGGCTTGAGCTGATTGAGCAGCGAAGTCGGCACCAGCTCCGGAGCCGCCGCAACCAGGATCTTGTCGAAGGGCGCATGCTCTACCCAGCCTACCGAGCCGTCACCGGTTTTCAGCTCGATGTTCTCATAGCCGAGATCGTTGAGTCGACGCTGTGCGCCCCGGGCCAGCTCTTCAATGAGCTCGACGCTGAAGACGCGGCTTGCAATGGCGGCGAGCACCGCGGCCTGGTAGCCGAGCCCGGTCCCGACTTCGAGCACCCGATCGGTGGCATCGAGCTCGAGCAGATCCGTCATCAGGGCGACGATAAACGGCTGGGAAATCGTTTTCTCGTAGCCGATGGGTAGCGGGGTATCGAGATAGGCAAACTGCCTGAGCTCTACCGGCACGAATTCGTGCCGGGGCACCTGACCCATAATCGACATGACGCCTTTCGCGAGCTCCGAGCGGCCCGTTCGTTCTCCGACGAGGCGGGCGTGCAGGGCGATTTGCTCGACCATCTGCTGCCTCAGGGCGCCGAACTGATCCTGCTGATGTGTGCTCATGGTATCTTCGTTCGAATCCACCACCTTTCTACCGGACCCTGCTTGCCGTGGCCGGATTTAGAATAACACCGGCCCCGAGGTGGTACACCTGCGGTAAAGCGTTCGCCGGCCATTAAAACGGCACAAACTCAGATTCCTTCTGCTCCGGTCCGTATGTTAGCCACCATCCTGACGGTCCTCTCGCTTCTGCTCAGCTACGGGCTGCTGCTGCTCGGAAACGGGCTGTTTGCAACCCTGCTCGGGGTGCGCACCCAAATCGAGGGCTTCAGCGCGGTCAGCGTCGGCTTCATCGTAACGGCGTACTTCACCGGCCTTCTGATAGGCGCGTTTCAGGCGCCACCGGTGGTGGCACGTGTCGGCCACATCCGCGCCTTTGCCGCCTTCGCTTCCATCATGTCGGTCACGGCGCTGCTTCCGGTGCTCATCATTCATCCCGCCCTCTGGGCGGTCAGCAGGATGGCGTCAGGGTTCTGCATGGCGGGCATGATCCTGGTCACCGAAAGCTGGCTGAACGAGCGCGCCACCAATGCAAACCGGGGACAGGTGCTCTCGCTCTACATGATCACCAACTACTTCGCCGCCGGCTGCGGTCAGCTGCTTCTGCCGATTTCAGACCCGTCCCGTTTTCACCTCTTCAGCATCGCTTCGATCATTTTTTCGCTGTCGCTGGTCCCGGTGCTGCTGACACGCGCCAGCGCGCCCATTCCGCGGCGGCCGGAACGGGTGCGCTTCGATGAGCTCTGGCGGACGTCGCCGCTGGGATTCATGGGGGCCTTGTGCTCCGGACTGGTGAACTCCGTTTTTCACGGTCTCGGGGCGGTGTTCGCCCACGGTATAGGCATGTCCATAACCCAGACTTCCACCTTCATGGCTACCGCCATCTTCGGCGGCCTGGCGCTTCAGTGGCCCATCGGCCGGTTGTCGGATCGCGTTGACCGGCGCTGGATCCTGGTCGGGGTGGCGGCAGCCACGGCGCTCGCCTGTCTGGGCGTGGTGGCCTCGGCGGGCAGATACCTGCCCGCGCTCTACGCTTTCGCCGCGCTCTACGGAGGGTTCTCCTTCACCATCTATTCAGTCAGTGCCGCGCATACCAATGATTTCTCCGATCCGGCGCGCCGGGTGGAAACGGCCAGCGCACTGCTCGTCGCCTATGGACTCGGCGCCACCCTGGGGCCCCTCGTCGCCTCCGCCGTGATGGGCGGGGTGGGACCCGCGGGACTTTTCATGTACAGCGCCGCGATCAACGTGCTTCTCGTGCTCTTCGGAATCTATCGAATGCGTCGGCGGGCGAGCAAAGCCAAGGAGGAGCGCACAGAAATAATCAACCTGCCCGGCGGCCAGTTTACGGCGGGCAGGCTCTACGCCAGCATGCGAAACCAGATGGATCGCGACCTGGCTCAGATGACGGGAGCGGTGCGGCCGAAGGACTGGGAGTGAGGGACGGAGGTGGAGTTTCGGGTATCGAATATCGAATACCGAATATCGAATATCGGTAGAGGGTGGAGGGGGACGGGACGCTGAATGTTCGTTTATTCCCGATTTTCCATCTCCTGTCTACCCTCCACGCAATCAACGCTCACTCCTGCCTGGGCAGATACTCCTCGGACCACTTCAGCATCACGTTGAAGCTTACGCTGATGCGAAGCTGCTTCGACAGGTTCGGGTGCACGAAATGATTTACGAAGGCCGGCCATAAGAGAATCATCCCGGGCACCGGGGTAACGGTGTGCTCCGGTTCCACGTAAGGATCCCCCTTGATGGCGATCATATTGGCCGAGCTTCGGGGATCGTAGAGCGTGATGCGTCCCGGGCGGACGTCCTTGCGCGTCTTCAGTTTCTCGAGGGTGGTGGGCACCTGGACGTAATAAGTCCCGCTCAGGTAAGCATGGGGATGGTTGTGATAGTCGTGATAGTCGCCGAAGCGATTGACGTTGGCCCAGCCGTGAAGGCTCCAGCGAATGTCATAGCGCATGTCCAGATGGCTGAAATAGTCCCTCACGGTGATGTTGATGCACTCCCGCAGCCAGGCGACCGCGGG
>DATIPL010000084.1:0-3780 GCA_035471965.1 Gammaproteobacteria bacterium | reverse complement strand
TGTGGCGCACCTGCTATGCGGCCGCCGGCACCGGCCACGCGGTGCTTTACGCCGTGGACAGCGAGGTGATCAAGCTGGGCATCGACGTGCGCGATCGAATGGAGGCAGTCGCATTGATTCACCAGGACGACCGCTGCTGGGGCGCGGTCACCCGTTGCCTGCGAAGCGGCGAGGTCGGTACGGTGCTCGCCAAGGCGACCGTCATTGCCACCGGCGGCTACGGGCGCATCTACGGTCAATACACCACCAACGCGGTGATCAACGAGGGCACCGGCGTCGCCATCGCGCTCGACACCGGCGTCGTCCCGCTGGCCAACCTGGAAGCGGTGCAGTTTCATCCCACCGCGCTGGTGCCGAGCGGCATCCTGGTCACCGAGGGCTGCCGTGGTGACGGCGGTTATCTTCTCGACCGGGACCTGCGGCGCTTCATGGTCGACCTGGAGCCCGAAAAGCAGGAGCTCGCCAGCCGTGACGTGGTGTCGCGGCACATGATGGGGCGGATTCAAGAGGGCAAGGGCGTCGACTCGCCTTACGGCCCGCATCTGTGGCTCGATCTGCGGCACCTCGGCGAGGAACACCTCAGGACCAAGCTGCTGGAGGTGTACGAGATCTGCCAGGACTTCATCGGCGTCGATCCGGTGCGGGAGCTGATCCCGGTGCGCCCGACCCAGCACTATTCCATGGGCGGAGTGAGGGTGAACAAGGATGGTCACGCCTACGGGTTGCAGGGACTGTTCGCAGTGGGCGAGGCGGCGTGCTGGGACTTGCACGGGTTCAATCGACTGGGCGGCAACAGCCTGGCCGAGACCATCGTCGCGGGGCGGATCATCGGCGGCCGCGTGGCGGAATTCGCCCGCGCCGCCACCCTGGAGGCAAGCATCGCCACCGCCGCGGCGTTCGTGAGCAAGGAAAAGACACGCATTCGCTCATGGCTGCAGCGTACGGGCAGCGGCCCAAGCGTCTACGACATCAGGGAAGCGATCGCCGAGATCATGATCAACAAGGTCGGCATCTTCAGGGTCGGCCATGAGCTCGAGACGGCGGTCCGCGAGCTCAAGGAGCAGTATCGCCTCGTCGACAAGGTGGTGCTGCGTCACAGGAAGCCCGGCATGAACCCGGAGCTGACCGCGGCGCTGCGTCTACGCGGTATGGCGAAGCTCGCGCTGGGCACCGCACTTGGAGCGCTTGCGCGCACCGAGAGTCGCGGCGCGCATTACCGCACGGATTACCCGAGGCGTGACGATACCCGATGGCTGAAGCGAACTCTGGCGCGCTGGCCGGTGGACGCCGACGAACCGGCATTGGCATATGAGCCCGTGGGGCTCATCGATCTCCCGCCCGGTCACCGCGGATACGGACGCGACGATCGACTGGACATGACGCAGTCGCTTAAAGCATACAACGACGGCATTCAGGCGGCGTGGCGGCGCGAAGGCGCAAAACCCACCGTCGATCCCATCGGTTCGTCGATGCGATGGGGCGCCTGGCGCAATGCGCAGGAGCCGGCGTCACCCGAGAGCACCGCACGGTGATCGAGAAAAATCGGTCGTTGCCGCGCACGCTTCGCTTCGAAGTGTTCCGCTTCAACCCGCAGGATCCGGCGTCCCGGCCCCACATGGACACTTTCGAGCTGGAAGAGACGCCGTACATGAGCCTGTTCATCGCCCTCAATCGGATCCGGGAGCAGCAGGATCCGAGTCTGCAGTTCGACTTTGTTTGCCGGGCGGCCGCCTGCGGCTCGTGCGGCATGATGGTCAACGGGAGGCCGGCGCTGGCGTGCCGGACCGTTACCGCGAGCCTGCCCGACCGAGTACGTCTTCACCCGTTACCTGTGTTCAAGCTCGTCGGCGACCTTTCGGTGGACACCGGCACCTGGTTCCGGCAGATGGCCGAGCGCCTGCAGGCGTGGATCCACGAGCGCGAGGCTTTCGACCCGTCCGGGGTCGAGGCGCGTATGGACGACGACCTCGCCCGTTCCATCTACGAGGTGGACCGCTGCATCGAGTGCGGATGTTGCGTCGCGAGCTGCGGCATTGCCAACGTGCGACCCGGCTTCGTCGGTCCGGCGGGTCTCGATCGGATCGCCCGATTCGTCATGGATCCTCGTGATGCCCGCTCCGATGAAAACTGGTTCGAGGTGATCTCGACCGATGAGGGTGTCTTTGGTTGCCTCGGTTTGATGGCTTGCCAGGCAGTATGCCCGAAGAACTTGCCGCTGCTCGAGGTGTACGCTTACCTGCGCCGAAAAATGCTCACCAGCGGCGGCCTGCAGCGGGCCGGCTGAGACCCCGATGTAATCGGCGCGCCGTTCAGACGCGCCGTTCGCAACAGCAGCCGGAACGCCGCCTGAGATCGACGTCTTCTGATCGGCTCGACTCGATCCGCGCTGCCGCACTTTTTGGCGGGAAGAGTTGGGGGTCGGTTGTTTCTTGCGCGCGACGCACTGAGGATTGTTCGAGCTCGAAGATGTTAAGCTGATTCAGGCGGCGAGCCTTCGCTCGCAGGAGTGACGAGGGGTGAAGATCCTCCTGATCCTCGAAGTGCGCCGCGGCGCGGGAGCGCTGGCGGGGGTGGCCGAGGCCCTCAATGCTCGGGGCTTCTACGTCGACGAGCACAAGCTGATTCCCCGGGACGACGAAACCGCCGAAATTCGCGTACTCGCGACGGGAGAAGGCGACCTCGCGCGCCTCCGTGGCGACGTGGGAGCAGTGTCCGCGGTAATCGGGCTGGTCGAGATGCGTGAAGCCTCCCGAGCTGAGACACCGGCGCCGCCCGAGACCCCTTCAGAGCATCCTCCCGATCCCTGGGTCGAGCGTCTCGTCGGGGCATGGCCGGACGTCTTGCCGGTGCTGAAAGAATTCGCCGCGCCGCTGAGCGTGGCGGATTGCGAGCACAAGCTCACTTGTCTCGGCGTCGACGCGGGCGCGGTCATCTATGGTCGCAGCGCGCGTCCGTACCCACCGAGCAGCGTGGAAGCAGGCCTGAAGCAGATTGTCGAACCCGCTCTGAGAGATTTTGCGAAGACCAGGGTCAAGGGGAAGACGCTCCGCGTGCTGGAAACGGATCTGGCGAGCAGCGAACAGGTGGACCTGCTGTTCTTACCGGTGGAAGATACGTCTTACTGCTGTTTCATATCCGGGCTGGTCGCGGGTCTGCTGAACGCGACGCCCGGCATGCCGCGGGTACGCGTGGAAGAGACGCGTTGCCTGGGCCGCGGCGATCACGTCTGCGATTTCAAGGTGACGGAAATCGGTTGAAGTTCGGCGGTCGCCGCGAGATCCCGCGCTTTGCTGGTCATCCAGCCGCCGGTCGCCGGGTCTCCAGCCGGGCGAAAGGCTTTTTACCGGACTCGCTCGGACGTGTCCCGGCAATGCTGTCGGCGGGAACGCCCCGTTTGCCGATGAGACAAGTGGTAACGGTATCATTACCGTCCCGCATACAAGCGTTCCGGAGGACGAGGGGGGACATCGAGAGACTGATCGGAGATACTGTAGCCGGGGAAAGCCGGAGGGGAGCGCCCGTCACGATGTCCATCCGGATCCGCAAGGGGTTGGATCTGCCCATCGAAGGCACGCCGGAGCAGCGCGTCGACGCGGCTTCGGATGTTGCCCGCGTGGCGGTGCTGGGCGTTGATTTCGTGGGTCTGAAACCCACGATGAAGATCGCCGAGGGCGACCACGTTCGACTGGGCGACGCGCTTTATCTCGACAAGCGCGATCCCCGCATTCAGTTCACCGCGCCCGGTGCCGGCACGGTCGAGGCGATTCATCGCGGACCCCG
>DATIPL010000083.1:0-3174 GCA_035471965.1 Gammaproteobacteria bacterium | reverse complement strand
TCACCGTCGCCATCGACGAGATCAGGGCGGGTCAGCTCGACAACGCCCTCAAGACGCTGAAGGAAACGCCCAATCGCGGGCTCGGCGGCTACATCGTGCCGCTGGCGCTGGCCTGGACTTATGCCGGAAAGGGCGAATCGAGCGAGGCGTTCGAGGCCCTCGAGCCGTTCGGCGAGCGCCGCGGACTGAACTTCATCCACGACCTCCATGCCGCTTTGATCCACGACGTGCTGGGGGAAACCGGCGACGCGGCCGAGATGTTCACCAAGGTCTCCTCCGCGTCTGTCACCCATCTGCGCCTGGTTGAGCTCGCCGGTGAGTTCTTCGAACGCCAGGGCCAGACCGAAAAGGCGAAGAAGCTCTACGAGGAACTTCTCAAGCGCCGCAGCGAAACCTCCTCCGTGGAGGACGCGCTGGCCCGGGTCAAAGCCGGCAAGAAGCCCAAGCGGGCGATCAACACCGCAGCCGACGGCATCGCCGAGGCGCTCTGGAACCTTGCCGTCCTGCTCAACGACCAGAGGGCGGATGAGGCCGCCCTGATCCTGACCCAGCTGGCACTTCATGCGCGGCCCGATTACCCGCTGGCCCAGATCATGGTGGGCGACATCCTGGCGACCATGAACCGCAACCTCGCCGCCGTCGAAGCCTATGACAAGGACGATCCAAAGTCGGACCGCGGTTGGGAAGCGCGCCTTCGGGCGGCGGACGCGCTCACCCGGGCGGAGCAGGTGGAACCGGCGCTGGACCGCCTTGCCAAAATGTCCGAGGAGCACCCCGAGCGTTACGACGCGTTGATCGCCAGGGGCGATATCCTTCGATTCAAGAAGCGCTACGAGGAGGCGATTGAGGTCTATGACGAGGCCTTCAAGCGCATCAAGAAGATCGAGGAGCGCCACTGGTCGCTCTACTACTCCCGCGGTATCGCGTTGGAGCGGTCCAAGCAGTGGGACAAGGCGGAAAAGAGCTTCCTGGAGGCGCTGAAGCTGTCTCCCAACCAGCCCTTTGTGCTGAACTATCTCGGCTATTCCTGGGTGGACAAGGGCATGCACCTCAAGCGGGCCCTCGGCATGATCGAGAAAGCCGTGCGGCTCCGCCCCAATGACGGCTTCATCGTCGACAGCCTGGGCTGGGCGCATTATCGGCTCGGCAATTACCCGGAGGCCGTGCGCTACCTGGAACGCTCCATCGTGCTCAGTCCCTCCGATGCCGCCATCAACGATCACCTGGGCGACGCCTATTGGCGCGTCGGGCGGAAGACAGAAGCGCGGTTCCAGTGGTGGCGGGCGCTCAAGTTCGATCCCGAGCCCGAGACCATCCCCGAGATAAAGAAAAAGCTCGAATCCGGGCTCGAGGACAAGCCCGTCAAGACCGACGCCTCGCCGGAGGACAAGGAACGCGACGGCGGGTGAGCGCCCGCGTGATCGTCACCGCTCCAGCCAAGGTCAACCTCTACCTCCACGTCACCGGACGGCGGCCGGACGGCTACCACCTCCTCGACTCGCTGGTCGTTTTTGCGGGCCTCGCCGATCGGGTGACGCTGGAGGCGGCCGATGACTTCTCTCTCTCGCTCGCGGGACCCTTTGCCGCCGGTCTCGATGCAGGCGAAGGCAACCTCGCGCTGAGGGCCGCCCGGGCGCTGGTTGCGGAATGCGGAGGGGCTGTGGGGCCGGCGGCCCTCTCGATCGAGAAAAACATCCCGCTCGCCGCCGGCCTCGGCGGCGGATCGGCGGATGCGGCGGCGGTGATGGCGGGGCTTGCCGCGCTGTCCGGAACCGGCATGGATGCCGCCCGCCGCATCGCCCCCGGCCTCGGCGCCGACGTGCCCGCCTGCCTGCGCGGCAGGAGCGGCTTCGTCGCCGGCATCGGGGAGGAGATGGGACCGGAAATCCCCATTCCCGGCTGCGGCCTGCTGCTGGTGAATCCAGGGGTGTCGCTGGACACCAGGGCGGTGTTCGACGCCTTCGATGCGGCAGACGAGGGCCACCCCCCGCGTGATTCCGGCCCGCGCCCGCCGCTCCCTTCCGCGGGCTTGAGCGCCGAAGCCCTGGCTGGCGCGCTCGCGGGCACGGCCAATGATCTCACCGCGGCGGCAGTGGGGCTCCGGCCCGAAATCGGCGCGGTGGTCGATGCCGTCGAAGAGCTCGAGGGCTGCCGGTTTGCGCGCATGACCGGCAGCGGCGCCACTTGTTTCGGCCTGTTCGATAATCCGGAATCGGCGGCAGCCCGGGCGGAAACCCTCGCCGCGGGCGAGCCCCATTGGTGGTGCTGGGGTGGCGGCTTCGCGCCGGGCATGACGATCTTGTGAGCAGGGACGGTTGGCGGTAGTGTGCGGCCCGTTTCCCGCAGCGCATATTGCAGGTGGGGCGTAGCCAAGTGGTAAGGCAACGGGTTTTGATCCCGTGATCGCAGGTTCGATCCCTGCCGCCCCAGCCATTCCTGTCAATGGGACGCGGTGTTTCTCAAAATAGGGCCCGCTCATCTAACGCCCGCCTCTGATCCAAAGCGGACATCATGAGCCCGTGAGCCCCCTTCGCCCTTTACTTTTGGGCCAACATTCAAAATTCATTAATCAACATTCTGTTACAAGCGTTCCGGACTTGTCCTCACGCGGAAGCCGGCGATGTGGTCAATCCTGTTTTCTCAGGACCAGGCGCCGGCTTCTTTGCAGGGTTGGAGACGAACCCGCGGCCGACATCTTGGAAAAATCCATCCAAAAGAGCTTAGACTTCAAGGACCAGCACTTATGGAGCGCGTGTTAACAGTCGTCGGCGACCAGGTACCGTCCGAAGCCCCGTTGTCGAGGGTAGGAGAAGCAGGGGTGCCGGTTTGGTTTGATGAACTCAGTTCGGGTTTTTCCATCCGGCCGCATTTCGCAATCTCTGGAAATCTGCGTGACCTGTACCCTCTGGATGACGGAAAAGAGGTGGCCTTTCTTTCATTTGAGCAAATCCTTTGGCGCATTGCTCGGGCCCAGAACTACGGTGCCTTGTTTTTCTATGACTCCGATGCCGGGCTGAGACTACACAGCGAGTGTGACGACTCCGCCGTGTCCGCCATGGCGGACCGGGATTTGGAACCGGGACAGAAGGCTTTGACTCCCGAGGCATTTGCCGAGCTTCACCGGGCCATTACGACTCTCGACGGCTTTCCGATCGTGTTCGTGATTGATTATGC
>DATIPL010000082.1:0-1780 GCA_035471965.1 Gammaproteobacteria bacterium | reverse complement strand
GAGCTGATCGAGCGCAACGACCCCGGAGAGTGCGCGCGCCACCCGCGCGCCCAGCACTTCATGGGTCGAGGGATCCGATACCAGCGCGAGTCGGGTGCCGAGCGCCAGCGAGGCAACGAGATCCTGTTCGTCGCCATCCAGTGTGTCGGCGATCACGACGCTGCGAACGGGCACGGAGAGCGCAGCACCACCGTCCGGGTCGGGAAAGGTACCGTCAATCAGTTGCCGGATTACATCGCCGCTCACGCATTGCCTCCTGTAAATCTCAACCGGAACGAATCCAGCAATTCGCACCATGGTCCCTTCGCCGGGAAGCTGCAGCCGCTCGTCCGCGACGACCGCTCCGGGGTTCAGGGTGCCGACGTCGGGGCCTTGGAGGAACCCGGGGAAGACTGTTTTTTCGCGGGCACATGCATCACGAGCAGGCCTCGAGCACGTCGCAAAGTTGAGACTTGATGGTCCCTTTTTTCGAGGAAAAGGATCCGTCAAAAACCGCGGACCCGATGGTAAACGCATCCGCACCGGCGGCCGCAAGCGCGCGAACGCGGGCCGGTGAATCGACGCTGCCGGCCACGATCAGTCCGGCACCCGGCAATGCCTGTCGCGCCGCGCGCACCAGGTCGAGCGGTTCGGCATCTGTCGCCCGGTAGGCGAGCAAATCAACGCCCGCGCAACCTGCATCGAGAAATTTCCGGCAGTGTTCGGCGATCTGTTGGGGGCTGCCCCCGAGCCGGGTCGGATGACCGGAGGGCAACCCGGGGAACGGGTAGTAGCCGATGCCGCTACCGTCGAGTATTTTCAGCACCTCGCGCACGTCGATGCCGCCAAGGAGCCGATCGACGCCAATCTCCACCGCCGCCCGCGCCGAGCGCAGACAGGCTTCCCTGCCGGTGCTCACCACCTCCATGTAGCTGGTCGCACCGCTCTTTTTGATATGCTCGTTGAGCGCCCTGAGCGTGGCCAGATCCACGCCCACATCCTTGAAACCCACGTGCGTAAGCCCGACGGGTGCGATTGCCTCCATGACCTCGAGACAGTCCTCGACCGTCTGGTCGTGGCGGGTAAGCATGAATATGAAATCCATCCGGCATCCCCCGAAGGCGGATCGACATGATGGCAGCAATATGTTGTATTTACCACAAATAATGTTGGAAGTCATGAATCCGGAGAGAAGGCGGATCCGGCCTGCGGCGCGCCGCGCCGGAACCGTTGGACGCCCGTTGAGGAAAAACAAAGCGGCGGCCGGAAGCTCAGCCGTGTCGATACGAAGCCGGGGCCTCGGGCCCTCTGTCCGGCAGCGGGCCCGCGCCCGGTATTCCCGACCGAAAAGGGGACCGAATCAGTGAACGATCAGGCAGTTGCCCGCCAGCAGGTTGGATACTTTCCTGGAGACGCTTCCCAGCAGCATGCCCTGGACCTTGCCCAGCCCCCGCGTGCCCACCACCACCAGGTCGGCATTCTGCCGTTTGGCTGTCTGCAGTATGGCGCTTGCCGGATCGCCGTTGGCGATACTGATCTGAACCTTTTTGGCGCCCTTTTTCTCCGCGCGGGCCTTGGCGTCTTTCAGCGCGCTCTCGGCAACGGTGCGCAGGAGTTCCGCGGTGTCGCCCCGGATCTTCTCGATTTCCGCCATTCTTTTGACCTGCGGCGGTACCTGCATGTCCCGAATCACATATATGATGGTCAGTTCGGCGTCGAATTTTTCCGCGATCTCGGCCGCCATGGCAACCGCACGATTCGCCGCTGGAGATGAGTCGCTTGCAACCAGAACCTTGTTAAT
>DATIPL010000081.1:0-6022 GCA_035471965.1 Gammaproteobacteria bacterium | reverse complement strand
CCGACGTGCCGTTTTGGGCGAAAGTCACACCAGACGCCGAAACGGCCACGGCGAGCGCCAGCGTTCGCAAATAATTCATCGGGATTATCTCCCCCACGGCAATGAGTTCAAATCGACGTTCCCGCCGGAGAGAATGACACCCACGCGTTTGGCCGCGAACCGTCCCGGCGACTTGAGCAGCGCGGCCACCGCTACGGCCGACGAGGGCTCGATCAGGATCTTCATGCGTTCCCACACCATGCGCATGGCGGCGATGATTTCGTCCTCGGTGACGCAGAGAATATCCTCCACGTGTTCCCGAATGACCGAGAATGTCAGCTTGCCCAAGGTCGTCCGCAGGCCGTCCGCAATCGTATTGGTGGATTCTAGACCCTGAATTCGACCGGCGCGCAGAGATCGGCAGGCGTCGTCCACGGCTTCGGGCTCTGCGCCAAAGACCCGGGTGCCCGGAGAGAGCGCCGACGCCACCAGAGCGGTTCCGGCGAGTAGCCCGCCCCCGCCCACCGGAGCGAGGACGAAGTCGAGTCCGGGAGACTGATTCAGCAGCTCCAGGGCGGCCGTGCCCTGGCCGGCGATTACGTGGTGGTGGTCGAACGGCGGGATGAACGTGGCGCCGGTCTCGGCGAGAACCCGAGAGAGGATCTCTTCCCGGCTCTTCTGGCCGGAGCGACAAAGGACCACCTTTCCACCGTAGCATTCCACTGCGGCGCGCTTGGTTGCGTTTGCATCCTCCGGCATGATCACGGTGGCGGTGGTGTTGCGCAGGGACGCGGCGAGGCTGACCGCCGCTGCATGATTGCCCGAAGAATGTGTGGCCACGCCCCGCGCAGCCGTGTCCTCGCTCAGGGAAAAAATCGCGTTTACCGCGCCGCGGAATTTGAAGGCGCCGACTTTCTGAAAATTCTCGCACTTGAAAAAGACCGAGGCCCCGCTCCTACGATCGATCGCTGCTGATGTAAGCACGGGCGTGACATGAGCGTAGGGTCGGATGCGCGCCGCCGCCTCGAGCACATCTTCTATAGCCGGCGCACGCGCATCATCCGTTGCGATCACTTTGTCGCCCGCAGCCGTACGCATGAGATCTAGATTCCGAGCCCCTGTTCGAAAATCAGATAATCCGTCTTGCACATTCCAAGCGACTCGTACACTTTTTGCGCGATTGAGTTGTCTCTATCCACGTACAATCTGAAACCGTAGACGTTCCCCGCGGATCTGGCACGCTGGATCACGAACTGATAAAGCAAACGATAAATCCCGCGGCGGCGGAATTTCGGCTCCACGTAAACGCTTTGAATCCACCAGAAGAATCCGTTCCGCCAGTCGCTCCATTCATAGGTTACCATCAGCGCACCGACGACTTCTCCGCCGTGCTCCGCGACCACATAAAATCCTTTGTCGTCCGAGGAGAACACGGCTCCGACCCCGGCGCCCACGATTTCTTCTGCCAGCGATCTCGATTCCGTCTCCTTGGCCATGGCATTGTTGAAGCGCGCAATATCGGCCGTGTCTTGGGGACACGCAAGCCGGATCTGAAATCGATCGGGTCCGCTCCCGGATTGATCTGTTGACATCGTTTCTCGCGGGGTGATTGTTCTGTTCGCATCTGGGAGACGCATTTTACCCACAACGTGGACGCGTATTGCATCTCTCGCTCAGCCTGAAGCGTGCATCGTCCGCATCGTCGTGACCGCCGAGTCGGGTTTGTGATACCGTCGTGAAAGGGAATGTAAGTCATTCCAGAGTCGAATCGGGAGGAGGCGGAATATTAATGAAAACACGTGCTGCAGTGGCGCATGAGGCGGGAAAACCACTGGCCATCGAGACAGTGGACGTGGAAGGCCCGAAGTCGGGGGAAGTGCTGGTGGAAATCAAAGCCTCGGGCGTATGCCACACGGACGCCTTTACTCTTACGGGCGAAGATCCGGAGGGACTTTTCCCGGCCATCCTCGGCCACGAGGGCGCTGGCGTCGTGGTCGAAACCGGACCGGACGTGGCCGGCCTCAATCCCGGCGATCACGTCATCCCCCTCTATGTTCCCGAGTGCCGTCAATGCGCGTACTGCACCAGCGGCAGGACGAACCTCTGTCAGGCGGTGCGAGAGACCCAGGGCAAAGGCCTCATGCCCGACGGCAGCAGCCGATTCAAGCTGGGCAAGCAAAGCCTGTTTCATTACATGGGAACGTCCACATTCTCCAACCACACGGTGGTTCCGGAAATCGCGCTGGCCAGGATCAGGGACGATGCGCCTTTCGACAAGGTTTGTTACATCGGCTGCGGTGTTTCCACCGGGATTGGAGCCGTGATCAATACCGCCAGGGTCGAGCCGGGGGCCAACGTTGTCGTCTTCGGTCTCGGTGGCATCGGCCTCAACGTCATACAGGGCGCTCGCATGGTGGGCGCCGACATGATTGTCGGCGTGGATACGAACCCGGCCAAGGCTCCGCTGGCAGAGAAGTTCGGCATGACCCACTTCGTCAACCCGAAGGAGACGGACAGCGATCTGGTCTCTTTCCTTGTCAATCTGACGGGCGGCGGCGCCGACTATTCGTTCGAATGCATCGGCAACGTTACGACGATGCGGCAGGCGCTCGAGTGCTGCCACAAGGGTTGGGGCGAGAGCGTCATCATCGGCGTTGCCGGCTCGGGTCAGGAGATCTCCACACGGCCGTTTCAGCTGGTTACCGGGCGCGTATGGCGCGGGACCGCGTTTGGCGGCGTGCGCGGACGCACGGAGGTGCCGAGGATCGTCGACTGGTATATGGACGGTAAGATCAACATAGATGATCTCATTACGCACACCATGCCACTCGATCAGATTAATGACGCCTTTGATCTCATGCACGAAGGCAAATCCATACGCAGCGTCATCACCTTCTGAGTCAGGAGACATCTATCATTCGGAGGCAGGCGGCTCGCGGTGGGTAAAACGCTGGCAACGCTGGGCGAGCAGAAATGTCATGGCGGCGTCCAGGGGTTCTACCGTCATGAATCAACTAGTACCGGAACGGAGATGCGATTCGCGGTCTACCAGCCGCCGCAGGCGCAGAAGGCCAAAGTTCCGGCGCTCTATTACCTGTCGGGTCTCACCTGCACCGAGGAAACGGCCGCCATCAAAGCGGGCGCCCAGGCCCACGCCAGCCGGCACGGTCTGATGCTGGTGATGCCGGATACCAGTCCGCGGGGGGCCGGGATCGAAGGAGAGGACGACGACTGGGATCTCGGCACCGGAGCCGGTTTCTATCTCGACGCGACTGAAGCGCCCTGGGCAAAGAACTATCGCATGTACAGCTATGTCACCGAAGAGTTGTGCACCCTGATAAACGCGAATTTCCCGGCTCGTCCCGGTGCGAACGGAATCTTCGGGCACTCCATGGGTGGACACGGGGCATTGACCATAGCGTTGAAGAATCCCGCGGTTTACCGGTCGGTGTCCGCTTTCGCCCCCATCTGTGCGCCCATGGAGGTGCCGTGGGGCCAAAAAGCCTTCAGCGCATATCTTGGCGACGACCGAAGCAACTGGCTGGTGCATGATGCCTGTGAGCTGGTGCGCCGCGGACCCTATCCCGAACGCATTCTCGTAGACCAGGGAACAGCGGATCAGTTTCTCGCCGAGCAGCTTCGTCCGGAGTTGTTTCAGCAGGCGTGCAGAGGCGCTGGTCAGGCGCTGGAGCTGCGCCTGCAGGATGGATACGATCACAGCTATTACTTCATTCAGACTTTCGTCGGCGACCATCTGGCGCATCACGCAGCCGTGTTGTCAGCAGTTTGAGCGTGTCCGCACGAGACCCACAGCCATCGGACGCAGGCCTCATCAGGCAAGGCGCTGAAGCCGGCGGCGTGAGCTTCCAGTCGCTTCTCGAGCCCGTCACCTTGGAGAAATTTTTCGGCGACGTGTCGGGGCGTCGACCGCTGCATGTGTCCGGAAATCCGCGAAAATTCGCGGATTTATTCTCCTGGGCCGAATTCAACCGACTCCTCGACATGTCGAAGCTGTGGTCGGATCGCTCCATGAAACTGGTGCTGGATGGTCGTGATGTTCCGCCCGCCAGCTATTCCGTCAACGGGATGACGCGCGAGGGTACCCGCGCTCTGCTGCCCGATTCGCCGAAGGTGAAGGCGCTTCTTCGTCGCGGCGCGACGATGATTCTCGATTTAGTGGAAACGCTGACGCCCGGTATCGCCGCGGTGAGCCGTGCGCTGACGGCAGCTACCGGTTCGGTGGTGGTCTGCAACGCTTACTGCTCCTTCAAATCACACCAGGGATTCCTGGCGCATTTCGACACCACGGATGTCTTTGCGCTGCACATCGAGGGAAGCAAAGTATGGCGAATCTACGAGGGTGTCGCCGATCATCCCGTGGATATTCCGGGGTACAACTCATCGAGCTTGACGCCCGAGGAGCACTCGAGCGCCAGGGGGAGTCTCGCGATGGAAGTCGAGATGACGCCTGGAGACCTGATATATCTTCCTCGCGGCCAGTACCACGAGGCGCTGGCTTCCAGCGAATCCAGTTTGCACTTGAGCTTCGGCGCCAACCGCGCCACCGGACTGGATTTCGTCAGCCTGCTCTCGCGTTGGCTCGCCGACGATCCGCGCTTCCGACGGTCGCTGCCACATTTCGACGACGTCGATGCGCAGCGTAGACACCTGATCGCGCTGGGTGAGGCGCTGCGCGGCTGGGCCCAGTCGGCGGAGGTCGCGGCTAAAGTGCTCGAATGGCAGCGAGGCAGGGCGTTTCGCGAGGGCATTCACCAGTTCGAGCTGCCCCGCGTGGAAGAAAACCGCCGCTATCACGTATGCCGGCATGGGGTCAGGCTGGAGAAGTCCCCACAGGGGGTGGTTCTGGTGACGCCGTCCGCCAGCACTGCCTTGAGCGAGTCCGAGACGGTCGTGCTCGAAACCTTGCGCCTTCAGGACTTCATCGATCAGGCGAGTATCGAGTCGATGTGGCCCGCGGCAGAATCCGCCGGGTCGGAACAGTTCGTTCAAAAGCTGCTCGAGGCGGGCGCCATCAAGCCGGTTTAGCCAGGGGTTCCTCCGCCACGCTCCTGGCGCCCTCCGGCTTCCACCCGTTTCGGCGGTACGAGTCAGTCGGCTGCGATTGCCGCCGGCGTTTCCTTTTCCGCCCGCATCATTGCCAGCATCCGCCGCGCATTCTTCGCAGAATAGGCGCGTGCGTCGTTATCGAAGTAAAAATAGACGTTCTTGTTCTTGCGCTGCCAGCCGAGCGCTCTGCCGGACCAGGTCCTAAGCGCCTGCGCGCGGTAGTTCCCGGTGTAAGCGGTGCGTGGCCCGTGGAGACGAACGTAAACGAATTCCCCGGGCGTCTCTAGAGGGGCCGTCCGGCCTTCAAGGTCGAAAATGCAAAACGCAGCCCGATGTTCGCCCAGGAGCCCGTAGACCTCCTCACAATGCCAGCTCGGATCCCTGAACTCGAATGCAAAGCGTCCATCCCGTGGCAGCATCGCGAGAAAGCCCGCAAGCCGGCGCGGATTGCAGCGCCATCGCGGCGGAAGCTGGAAAAGCACCGGTCCGAGACGCGCGCCGAAGCCCCGAAGTCTGGCCATCATCGTATCCAGATGTGACTCGCAGTTCTTGAGCTTCTTGAAATGGGTGATGCTTCGCGGCGCCTTGACGGCGAAAACGAAATGCGCCGGCGTGGATTCACACCAGCGGCGGATATCTTCAACCTCGGGTAGCCTGTAAAAGCTGGCGTTCACTTCGACGCTGTTGAAGGTTCCGGCGTAGTACGCCAGCCATTCAGCGCGGCGCAGCTTCTCGGGATAAAAGCTATTCCTCCAGTGGCGGTACTGCCAGCCGGAAGTTCCGATCAGAATTTCCATAGTCGCGGTGTGGGCGTTGTTAAAACAGCGAGAGCTGGTTCGAGGTCGTTGGAGCTGCAAACCTGCTGGTGTCGAGCGCGGGATCTCCGGGAAAACCGAGCCGTTTCGACGCCAGCGTGAACCTCCGCGCGATGAGTTCCGCGTACTCGCCGGTGCCCCGCTGGCGGCGACCGAAGGAC
>DATIPL010000080.1:0-8107 GCA_035471965.1 Gammaproteobacteria bacterium | reverse complement strand
GACCCCGTCATCACCCGCTTTCATCGCGACACCGAGACGGTGCCCGCGCAGTTCGTCCGGATTCTCGGCGATCCCCAGCTGCTCAGGCTGGATATCGGCATCATGATCCTGCATCTGATCATGACCGCGACCTTCGTCACGCTGCCGCTGGTGCTGCGGGACCTGGCCGGCGTCGCCGCCGACGATCACTGGATGGTTTACCTGCTGGTGTTGGTCCTCTCTGTGGTCCTGATGGCGCCGTTCGTCATGTTCGCCGACCGCAAGAACCGCCTGAAGCACGTTTTCCTCGGCGCGGTCGTGCTGCTGGTCGTTGCGGAAGCGGGCATGTTCCGCTACCAGAGCGGCCTGGCCGAGATCGTGGTGCTGATGGTGCTTTACTTCACCGCCTTCAACGTGCTCGAGGCCAGTCTGCCGTCGCTGGTTTCGCGCATCGCGCCTTCGGACATGAAGGGCACCGCGCTGGGCGCGTACTCCACGGCCCAGTATCTGGGCGCGTTCCTCGGCGGCGCCGTGGGCGGATGGCTACACGGACGGTTCGATGCCAGCGCGGCGTTCGGCGTCTGCGCGCTGCTTGGAGTGGTGTGGTTTCTGCTCGCCGCCGGCATGCGCAACCCGCCGCCGCTTTCCACCCATCTGCTCAGGCTCGGACGCGTGAACCAGGCGCAAGCCGAGGCCGCCGCCGCGCGCCTCAAAGACGTTCGCGGCGTGGCCGAGGCGGTGGTGGTGGCCGAAGACGGCGTCGCCTATCTCAAGGTGGATCGGCGCATCCTCGATCGGGATGCGCTGCGTGCAATTTCCACGGCCAGCGCTTAAAGTAAGCCGCGCCTCCGGCACCACGCCGGAGACGGCGCGTTGCGCACAAGTAATTGATAACATGAATCAATTTCGGGCGCATCCAACGAAATACCAGTCAAGACAGGAGGTCGACCATGGCACGTGGCGTCAACAAAGCGATTCTCATCGGCAACCTCGGCGCGGACCCGGAAACCCGGTACACGGCGGGCGGAGCCGCGGTGACGAACATCCGTCTCGCCACCACGGACAGCTGGAAGGATCGGGAGTCCGGCGAGCAGCAGGAACGCACCGAGTGGCACCGCATCGTGTTCTTCGGGCGCCTGGCCGAGATCGCTGCCGAATACCTGAGAAAAGGATCGCAGTGCTACATCGAAGGACGAATACAAACGCGTAAATGGCAGGGCCAGGACGGCCAGGATCGCTGGACCACGGAAATCGTTGCGTCCGATATGCAGATGCTCGGCGGGCGCGGCGGCAGCTATCCGTCACCTTCCGCCGAGAGTGAAGACGGCGGCCAGCGGAAAAAGCCCAAGGCCACCGCGGCGGAATCTGCGGGAGATGATTTCGACGACGACATTCCGTTTTAACGCGTCGAATCCACGCCGACTGAGGGCGCCGGTGACGTTCACCGGCGCCTTTTTTATTTCTGGTCGAATCCACACGCTCACGGGCGGATCGTCGCCGTGCCGTTACGAGCGGGCGGCATCCGGTTCCGGATTCGGCGGATCCGTGGCGGCGAAACCGGGGGTAAGATTCGACTCATGGGCGCCACGCTTTCCGAGACCGATTCGAACAGCGCCGGATTCACCGTCACGCCGCTGACCGCGCTGGCGGGGGCCGAGGTCACGGGCATCGACGTCTCCGGGACGATCGGCGACGAGGAATTCTCGGCGCTGAAGAAAGCCTGGCTGGATCACACCGGTATCCTGGTGATCCGTGACCAGACGCTGACGCCGGAACAGCACCTCGCCTTCAGCCGCCGTTTCGGACCGCTCTTCGGCGAGGCCGAGCCGCTTCAGGATACGGTGAAGAAATACCTGCTGCCGGGACACCCCGGGATCTACCGCGTCTCCAACAAAGTGGAAGACGGCAGGCCCCTGGGAAGGGCGCGCGCCGGCACCTACTGGCACTCGGACGTGTCCTTCCGCGCGCGCCCGGCCATGGCGTCGATCCTTTACGCCATCGAGATCCCGCCGGTGGGCGGCGATACCCTGTTCGCCAGCATGACGGCGGCCTACGATGCGCTGTCGCCGGCATTCAGGAAGGCGCTCGACGGCCTTCGCGCGGTGCACGACTTCGCCGTGGCCGCGGGAACGAGCTATTCACCGGAGGTCGTTGAGCGGGGGGATTTCGACGGACAGAACTGCTGCCTGCACCCGGTCGTGATTGTTCACCCGGAGACCGGCCGCAAGGCGCTTTTCGTCAACCCGGGATTCACCTCGCACCTGGAAGGCTTCAGCCAAGAGGAGAGCCGCGCCCTGCTGGAGTTTCTCTACCTCCACGCCACCCGCCCGGAGTTCGTCTACCGCCACCGCTGGCGCCCACGCGACCTGCTGATCTGGGACAACCGCTGTCTGATGCACTACGCCATCGCCGACTACGAAGGCAAGGGCGACCGCTACATGCACCGGACGACGGTGATTGCGGAAAGGCCGGCGGGGACCCGGCGAAGGATCCGGGGTTGACCCGATCGCGCCGGCTTAGGGCGAAGGCCGGCGTTCGTATATTGAATGTCGAATGTCGAATATCGGGAAAGAACGCAACAGTTGCCCACCGCCGTCTTGACACGACGTCCCCCGGCCTCCAGTGCCCCCACACCTTCCGGCCTCAGCCCGGCTTTGACGTGCCACCTCTCACCCGTCACGCATGACGCGTCACCGGCTCAGCAAAAAAAGAAGCCCCGCGAGGTGCGGGGCTTAAAACCACCAAAGGAGGATATTGGAGGAGAAACATCAAGAATGATGTTGCGATGCAATATAGTCACAATTGTGCGCTGCGTCAAGGACGGCGCAACAGAGATTTAGCCTAAATTTTCTCCGCATTCGGATTAGTTTTTCTTAGCTCGGCTGCGCGCTCTCGATGGCCCGCCAGACCCGCTCCGGGGTCAGCGGCATGTCGATGTGGCGCACCCCCAGGGGTGCCAGCGCGTTGACCACGGCGTTGACCACCGCCGGCAGCGAGCCGCAGCAGCCCGCCTCACCGGATCCCTTGACGCCGAGGGGATTGTGAGCCGTAGGCGCCCCCTCGAAGAACGCCACCTCGAAGGGCGGCATTTCGTCGGCCCTGGGCAGGGCGTAGTCCATGAACGAGCCGGTGAGAAGCTGGCCCGAGTCCGGGTCGTAGATCACCTTTTCCAGCAGCGCCTGGCCGATGCCCTGGGCCGTGCCGCCCATCACCTGTCCCGCCGCCGTCAGCGGATTGATGATGGTGCCGAAATCGTCCACCACGGTGTAGCGGGTGAGCGCCACCTTCCCGGTTTCCGGGTCCACCTCGGCCTCGGCGACGTGGCAGCCGTTGGGGAACGTGATCCCCTGGCGGTCGAAATCCAGCGCCGCGTCGAGGCCCGGCTCCACCCCTTGCGGCAGCCTTGCCGGGTCCCGGGCGGCCTCCGCCACCTCCCACAGGCCCACGCTGCGGTCGGTGCCGACCACGGTGAATGTTCCGGTTCCGAACTCCACGTCGGCCTCGGCCGCTTCCAGCAGGTGCACCGCCACCCGCTTCGCCTTCTCGATCACGCGCTGGGTCACGCCGTGTGTGGCGGAGCCGCCCATCTCCAGCACCCGCGAGCCGCCGTGGCCGCCGCCGACGGGTGTGGCGTCGGTATCCGCCTGCACGTAATCCACCTGGTCGATATCGATGCCGAGGCCCGCCGCCACGATCTGGGGCAGCGTGGTTTCGTGCCCGGTGCCGGTGGACTGGCTGCCGACGGCCAGGGTCACGCGGTTGTCGGGATGAAAACGAAGCGACGCGTGCTCCTTGGGCGGGCCGCCGGAGCACTCCAAGTAGCAGCAGAGGCCCAGACCGAGCCTCATGCCGCGATCCTTCGCCTGCCTCGCCCGGGCCTCGAAGTTTTTCACGTCCGCCGTTTTCAGCGCCTGATCCATCACGGTGTGAAAATCGCCGCACTCGAGCTCGGTTCCGACGCCGGACTGATAGGGCAGCTCGTGCTTCGTCAGCAGATTGCGCCGGCGGATCTCGATCGGGTCCAGGCCGAGCTCCGCCGCCGCCAGATCGACGATGCGCTCAATCTGGTAGCTGGCCTCCGGGCGCCCGGCGCCGCGGTAGGGATCCGTGGCCGCGTTGTGGGTGAACACCGCCCGGGCGCTGAAATGTATTGCCGGGATGCGGTAGGCGCCGCCCTGGGTGCGGGCGGTACCCCCGGTCTGGGTGAAGGGGCCGGTGGACAGCAGGTAAGGACCGAATCCGCCGATGGAGCGGGTCTTGAGCGCAAGGAAATTGCCTTCCCCGTCCAGCGCCAGGGTCACTTCGCTTTGCTGGTCGCGGCCGTGTGAATCTGAAAGGAAGCTCTCGCCGCGGTCGTTGATCCACTTCACCGGTCTGCCCGTGCGCCGCGCGGCCCACAGCACCAGGGCGTACTCGGGATAGAGCGAGTTCTTGGCGCCGAACCCGCCGCCCACGTCGTAGGCCACTGAGCGCAGATCGTCGAGCGCCACGCCGAAGACGTTCTCCGCCAGCTGCTTGCGGATGGAATGAATGTTCTGGCTGGCGCAGATGAGGGTCATGCGTTTGCCGTCGGAGTCGCAGATGCCGATGGCGCCACGGGGCTCGATGGGCGCGGCCGTCACGCGCTGGTTGTCCAGCGACAGCTTCACCACGTGGGCGGCGTTGGCGATGGCTTTGTCCACCGCGGCGGCGTCGCCGGCCTCGAATTTCACGCACACGTTGCCGGGAATGTCCTCCCAGATGGCGGGCGCATCGTCGGCGACGGCCCTTTCAGCGTTTACCAGCGCAGGCAGCGGCTCGTACGTCACCTCCACCCGCTCGGCGGCGTCGCGGGCGGCTTCGATGCTGTCGGCAACCACGAAAGCGATGCCGTCTCCCACGTAACGCACGCGCTCCTCGTTGAGCGCCGGGCGCTCCGGGACCGGCACCGGGGATCCGTCGCTGTTCTTCGCCGGAGTGCGCGTCGGGATCGGCCCCAAGCCGTCGGCCTTCCAGTCCTTGCCCGTGAGCACGGCGATGACGCCGGGCGCCTTTTCCGCCTCGCTCGTGTCGACCTCGAGAATACGCGCGTGAGCGTAAGTGGACCGCACCATGCAGGCATGGGCCAGATCATCGAGAGTAATGTCGTCCACGTAACGGCCCTGGCCGGTAAGGAAGCGCAGGTCTTCCTTACGGCGAACGGGCTGTCCGATGCCGTAGTGTTCCATGGGATGCAAAGCTGCTCCTTATAAAATGATGGAAACGGTAAATGCGCGCGGGTGCCGCCGGCACGTGCGCCGATCTTATCAGCAAGCCGTGTGCCGATGATCTTTAAGCCACAAGCCTCTGCTGGTGCAGCTTGCGGTAATGCGGCCCGCAGGCCTCGGCGATGGCCTCGAGCTGCGGCGAGAGTCGAATGCGTTTACGCCGGTAGCGCTTGAAGCCGGTGGAGGCGATGACCGAATCATACCAGTACTTCGACCACACGCCGTCACTCTCGCGCCGACCCGCCGGCCAGGAAAGCATGCGCGGCGTAAACGCCACCCCGACGGCGTCGCAGAGCGCCTTGAGCGTGGCTTCGGGATTCTCCAGCACGTCGCGGGCGTCGAGCACGACCGGCGCTCGCTGGCTGCGGGTGCACAGGTAGTCGTAGATCTCCGCCTGCTGCACGATCCCGACGTCTTCGAGCACCGCGTTTTCCCGGGCACGGGAATAGGAGGCCACGACCTCGGCGGGATCGCGGATCAGGAAGCAGTTGACCACCCGGTCCATCCAGCCGCGATCGATCTCGCCGAGCAGATGGTGGGTCATCTGCTTTTGAAAAAAGACGGGTTTCCCGCCGGGAATCGGACCGGTGAGCCGGTCGACCACTTTGCGCCAGTCCGTTTCACCCGCGGCGATGACCTCGTCGGCGCCCGGATGCTCGACACCGGTTCTGTGCAGGTAATAGGCGTAGAGGGGTTCGTCCCACACCGCGGTATCGCCGCGGTTTTCCCACGCCCGCATCATTGCGGTGGAGATGTTGCGCGGTCCCGACCACATGGCGATGCGCGTGGCCGTCGTCAATCTTCAGCGCACTCCGTTTCGATGCGCGCCCTGTACAGCGAGCGTATGCGTTCCACCGTTTCGAACGGAAGACCGTGCCCGATCTTTCGCCCGTCGATTTCCACCACCGGCGTCACCCCGGCAAAGGTGCCGGTGACGAACGCTTCCTCGGCGCCGTACGCGTCCGTGAGACTGAAGTTGCGTTCGAATGCGGGGATCCCGTCCCGGCGGCAGAGCTCGAGGATCTTTCCGCGAGTGATTCCGCCCAGGCAGTAGTCGCCGCTGGAGGTCCACACCTCGCCGCCGCGGACAATGAAGAAATGAGTGGAATTGCAGGTGGCGACGAAGCCGTGGGGATCCAGCATCAATGCCTCGTCGGCGCCCGCTCTGGCCGCCTGGATACAGGCGAGGATGCAGTTGAGCTTCGAGTGACTGTTTATTTTGGGATCCTGCACGTCCGGCGGACCGCGGCGCACGTGCACGGTGAAGAGTCGAATGCCCGAGGACTGCACTCGCGGGGCCGGCGACTTGTGCTCGGCGATGATCACCACCGTGGCCGGACCCACGGTCACCCGCGGGTCCTGATAGGGCGTGGCCTTGCGCCCGCGCGTCACCATCAGGCGAACGTGGACGCCGTCGCGCATGTCGTTGGCTTCGACGGTGCGATAGAGCGCCTGCTCCAGGGCTTCGCGGCTCATTCCGATGTCCATGTCGAGAGCACGAGCGCCCTCGAACAGGCGCGCCAGATGATCGCCCAGAAACGCGAAGCGCCCGTTGTGTAATCGCAGGCCCTCCCACACGCCGTCGCCGAGAATGAAACCGCTGTCGAACACCGACACCATGGCCTGGTCCCGCGGCACCAGCTCGCCGTTGACGTAAATCAGCACCGACGCGTTGCGCGGGTCGTCCTGATAGCTGTGGGTGCCGATGCTCATGGATTGTCGGCGCGGCGTCGGGAACGCAGGTCCGCCACGACCGCTCCTTTTTACTCACGCGCTCCGCATCAGGCAAGCGCGAAAGCCTTGCTTTCAGCGGAATCGAGGATCAGCGCGCGGAGCGGGAGAAACGCCTTGAGTCGCCCTCGCAAACAGAAGGAGCAGCCCGAACACGGCCAGCGCCGTGAAAACGACCAGGGTCCAGCCGGGAATGCTCAAACCCAGAAGGCTCCACTGGACTTCGGCGCATTCCCCGGAACCCTCGAGGACCAGCTTGAGCGCGTCCATCAGCGGAAAGGTTTCGAACAGGTACTCGAGTCCGGGACCGCAGGCCGGCACCTGGTCGGGGGGCAGGCTCTGCAGCCAGACGTGGCGGCCCGCCACCCCGGCGCCGAGACCGGCGATGATCAGAATCAGCCCGCCATACACGCGCCGCCCGAGATCCCGGGGTTGCTGTATCGCCGCCGCCAGCATGACCGCGCCCAGGACCATGACGAATATCCGCTGGAAAATGCAGAGCGGACAGGGCTCGAGGCCCATGACGTGCTGGAAGTAGAGCGCCGCGCCGAGCAGCGCAAGGCAAAAGATCACGCCGGCGGCAAAAAGCCACCGCTGATAATGAATCAGGGCCTGCATTCAGTTCGTATTCTTTGCTCGGTGTTCCGGCGGCACGAAGTAAAGGTGATCCTGGGCTTCAACCGCAAGGTGACAGCGGATGCAATATTGTACCCGCTGTGAACCGGCGCCGTGGGTCTCGCCGAACGGGGTTCCGTCCGGCTGGATCAGGGAATATTTCCAGTCACCGGAAACGTAGCTGAATCCCTCGGGCATCTTTTCCATCAGAAACAGCGGACCGAGCAGAATGCCGCCGGTCTCTGTCACCGAAAAGCTGTCCTTCGCGATCACGGAACCCAGGGGAAGCCGCTTGCCGCTGCCGTAGGCACGGGCCGTTTCGTTGGCGTAGTTGTTGACGTAGTGATTGCCGTGGGTCGAGGAAAGGTAGGGCGCGCTGTTGTAACGCCGCCAGTTCGAGTAGGACTCGGCGCTGGGATCTCCGGAGCGCGCGTAGCCGGCGGACAGCGCATTCAACGCGACCTCGTAAATCTGCTGTGCCTCTTGCGGCGCCAGGCTCGCGGGCGCGCGCAGCCGGAAATGCCGGCGCGGGACCT
>DATIPL010000079.1:0-7093 GCA_035471965.1 Gammaproteobacteria bacterium | reverse complement strand
TACCGCGCAGAGTCTTTTTCACGACCACGTGCCGGCCAAAGCGTACGGCCTCGCCAATGCCTGGATCGATCGGCAGCACCTGTCCGAGAGCGGCAGCTGGGGCGCAACGGCGAAAGTCGAGAAGCAGCCGGACACCGATTTCCTTTTCTTTTCCATGGGAGAGATGGCGGCCGCGGTGCGAACGGAAATCAGGTAAACGTGCGATTTGCGCGTCGCGCGCGGTCGCCACTGTCGCCCGAAGCTCGCCTGCTGCCGGCGCCGGCAGGCATGGATCGACCCCGCCGGGCGATTGCCCCAGACGGGGTGGGGCATTTCCCCCGGATCTTCCGGATCACTTCTTTTGATTGCGGCTGAAATTGCCGCAGATCAATACGTTAGCGTCGTTGGCATCGTTCGTGCTTTGTTCCAGGGGAGACCGATGCGGGAGCAGGCGGCGCAAGCCGCCGGCGCCCCGCCAAAACTTTCAAGCAAACAAGGAGTACTCGATGGGACTGAAGACCATGCTCTTACCCGGCGTCCTGACCGCCAGCCTCGCCATGGGCGGCGCGGCCGCGGCCGATTCGGTGTCGGAAACCTGGAGCGAGGCGTCACTGACGACCGCCTACACCCTGAACGAGCACCTCAACCCCTTCGACATCGTGGTCGAGGTCCGGGGCGGAAGAGCCGTGCTTTCCGGCATGGTGAGCAGCGAGGTGGAAAAGGAGCTCGCCGGCGAGATCGCCAAAGCGACGGAGGGCATCACGCGGGTGGAGAATGACCTCGAGGTGATGCCGCAGAATAAAGTCGAGCGCCCGCCGATGAACGCTTTCGCGCGCAAGATCGAGGACGCCTCGATTACCGCCAAGGTGAAGTCGCAGCTGCTGTGGAACTCTGCGACCAGCGGTCTCGACATCGGCGTCAAGACGGACAACGGTGTCGTGACCCTCACCGGCGAGGTGGGCTCCAGGGCCGAAGCGGCCCTGGCGCGCCGGATCGCCATGAGCACTCGCGGCGTTCGCGCGGTGAAGCACGCGCTGGATATCGACAAGCAGAGCATCACCGATACGGTTACCGGAACGGCTAAACGTACCGCCGAGATTGCGGGGCATGCCGTTGCCGACACCTGGATCACCACCAAGGTGAAATCGGCGCTGCTGTACAACCGGAACGTGGACGGAACCGCGATTGACGTGCACACCAAGGACGGCGTCGTTATGCTCGACGGCGCGGTTTCCAGCACAAAAGAGCTCACGCACGCCGTCGACATTGCTCAGGGCATCGTCGGCGTGAAGCGAGTCAAGAGCGCGATCGAGATTGCGGCGTCGTCCTGATTTCCGCATAAACCTCGATTAGCGAACCGCCTGGGGCAGCGCTGCCCCAGGCGGTTTTTCAGTTGAAGGATTACAAAGTGGAAAGGTTCAATCTGCGGGTTCGATCCGCGCGAGGATTCCGCTGCCTTCGTCGGTGAGTAGATAGATAAACCCATCCGGTCCCTGGCGAACGTCCCGGATGCGGCCGAGCGCTCCTTCGATCAGCCGCTCCTGGTGCACAACGCCATCGCCGTCCAGCTCCAGTCGGGCGAGATATTCGAACTTGAGTGAACCAACGAAGAGGTTGCCTTTCCAGCCGGGAAAACGGTCGCCGTCATAGAAGGCCATGCCGGAAGGAGCGATGGATGGCGTCCACTGCAGCACCGGTTGCGCCATTCCCTCTTTCTGTGTGCCCTCGCCGATCCGGGTGCCGATTCCGTAATTGCGCCCGTAAGTGATGGTGGGCCAGCCATAGTTCGTTCCGGCCCTGACGATATTCACCTCATCGCCGCCCTGGGGTCCGTGCTCGTGGGCCCAGAGTTCCCCCGTGTTCTTCCGAATCGTCATGCCCTGCACGTTGCGGTTGCCATAGCTGAAGATCTCGGGACGCGCCCCGGACTTTCCGACGAAAGGATTGTCGTTGGGGACGCTTCCGTCATCGTGCACGCGAATGATAGAGCCCGGATGGGTGCTCAGATCCTGACCGTTGGGACGGTAGCCGCGATCGCCCAGGCTGATATAAAGCAAATTGTCACTGCCGAATACCAGCCGCGAGCCGAAGTGCCGCCCGCCGTCGAACTTGGGCAAGGCGCGGAAAATCACCTCGACGTCTTCCAGACGGTGCTCGACCATTCGCCCGCGCGCCACCTCGGTGCCGAAGCCGCCGGGACCGGCAGCGGCATAGGACAGATAAACCAGACGGTTGCGCTCGAATTGAGGGTGCAGGGCCACGTCCAGTAGACCACCCTGGCCGTAGGACGAAACCACAGGCAGCCCTTCAATCGGCCTGGCATCGAGTCGTCCGTCTTGGATGAGCCGGAGCCGGCCCGATCGCTCCGTGACCAGCAGCCGTCCCCGGGGCAGAAAAGCGAGCCCCCAGGGATGATCGAGTCCTTCGATCAGGACCACGAGCTTGAACCTGCCTTCTTCGGAATCGAAGTTTCCGATGCTGCGTTCCTGGCCGGCGGCGACCGACGACACAGCAAACAGGCCCAGCAAAAAAACGACAACAATCAATCGCATCATAATCTCCGGTTTCGGCTTTCCTCTCCGACCTCCGGAACGGAATTTGGTTTTAGCCTGATCCTCACTCTTTTTTCCAGTAAGGGTTTGGTCAGCACCAGAGTGCGTGCGCCCTGATGACATTCAGGCGAAACGCTCGGGGCGGTAGGGCGCCAGGTCGATATTCGGGCGCTCGCCCGCGGCCAGCGCGGCGATGATTCGTCCGGTCATAGGCGCGCCGGTGAGGCCGAGCTGGCCGTGGCCGAATGCCAGCAGAAGCGATGGATGGTCCGCATGTGCGCCGATTACCGGCAAAGTGTCCGGTATGACCGGACGTTGCCCCATCCAGCGTTCGTCGGGATCTCCGTTCAAGTCGGGGATCATGCGTTTCGCCAGCTTTGTCAGGATGCGATAGCGACGGGGCGTTTCGGGAGCGTCCGCTCCCGCGAACTCCATCATTCCCGAGACCCGAAGGCCCGTCTCCATGGAACTGACGGCAAAGTGCAGGTCGTTGTCCGTTACCGAGTTGTTCAACGCAATCCCTGAGTTGGCGAACATGACGTGGTAGCCGCGACCGGACTCCAGCGGTATCCGGATGCCCAGCGGTTCCAGCAGCGACCTTGACCACGCGCCCGCGGCCACAACCGCCTTGTCGAAAACGCGGGTCACGCCATCGACCTCCAGCAGCACGCTGTCGCCGTTCCGGGGTCTGAGCGTGCGCACTTCTGCGCGCGAAAAATGGCCCCCGCGACGGCGCACGTCCTCGGCAATGACGCGGCACAGCCTCGCCGGGTTGGTGGTGCGGCCCTGGTTTTCGATCAGTAGGGCGGCACGATACTCGGTGGAGATTGCCGGCTCGATCGCGCGTACCTCGGCGGCGTTCAGAACGCGCAGGCTGGCGCCGTGGGTCCGCCGCAGAACGCAGCCGGGCGCATCGGCGTCGGCGTCTTCGGGATTCCGGTACAGGTGGACGTAGGCGGAATCGCGTATGAGATCCTCGTGGCCGCTGC
This sequence comes from Gammaproteobacteria bacterium, assembly GCA_035471965.1. Classification (GTDB taxonomy): domain Bacteria; phylum Pseudomonadota; class Gammaproteobacteria; order HK1; family HK1; genus CAMYJH01. Next base: position 3,573 of record DATIPL010000079.1, on the reverse strand, counting down.
CGCGAAGCAGTTCGCGGTAGTGCCCCACGCAGGGGTTGTTGAGCACGAACATGGCATCCGACAGCGCGGCGATTTGATCGCGGCGTCCCGCGCGCAGGAACCTGAGCAGCCAGGGCGTGACTGCGGGCAGATACTGCCATCTGATTGAGAGCGGCCCCATGGGATCCAGCAGCCACTTCGGGGCCAGCTTCCACTCGCCGGGCATTGACAGCGGCACGCAGGACCAGGCCGAGAGCACTCCGGCATTGCCGAAGGAGCAGGCGGTGCCCGGATCGAGAGGATCGAACACTTCCACTTCGAACCCCCGATCGAGCAGGTAGCGCGCGCTGCACAGCCCGACGATACCGGCGCCGACGACGGCGACCCGGCGCCCGGCGCTTTCACCTCCGTCGGTTGAGGAGGCAGTCATCTTCGATCGGCGTAACTGGAGTTAAATCGCGATGGTGGTTATGGTCGGGACGCTGATGGCGGGTGAGCGCATTGGAGATCGGATTGACGATGAGCGAGAAGATCTTTCTGTCGAACGGCGAGATATTGCTGGGGGATGCGTGAAGCATGACGTCGCCGAAAATGAGTCCAGTCCCGGCGCGGCCGGTGGCCGAGACGATACCGCCGGCCCTTGCCAGCGCCTTCACCGTGCCGGGGTCTACCACCCAAAGGGGGTAGCTGGTGCTGACGGTATCCAGGGCCGCCGCCGGCGTATCCGCCTTATGAGAACCGGGAATGAAATACAGCGGGCCGTTGAATTCGGTGACGTCGTCCAGGAACACATGAAGATTGAGCGCCAATGGTCTTGGCACCCCGTCCTCGGCGTGATGGGTGGCGAAGTCGTAGTGCCACTGCCACGGCTCGCCGCAGAACGCCGCCTTCACGTTGACCTTGACCTGCTGCACGTACAGCGGCTCGTTCAGAATCTGCATCGCCGGCTCGAGCAGACGCGGGTGACGCACGAGCCTGGCGAACACCTCGTCGCGCAGGTGCAGTCCCATGGCCGTGCGCACCTCTTTGCTTTCCTTCTCGCGGATGTTGGCCGGCGAATCTTCGGCAAACACCTTCGAAAGCCGGGCGCGCATGAGCGCCACCTCCTGTGGTGAAAACAGATCGGGAAGGACAAGAAGCCCGTCACGATCGAACTGCGCCAGCTGCTCGTCGCTGAGTCTCATTCGGAATCGTTCCAATGTGAATTCATGCCGGCTTATTCTCGAACATGCGCCGCAAGAGATCAGCCCCTGATCGGAAGGATCATGGCGCGGGTCGATCGCCGGACAGACTCCGGGGCTTGAGAACAGCGAAGGCGGCAGGCCCGATGAGCATGACCAATGCCAGATGGGCGAAGCTCAAGCCCCAGTTGAGCACGGACTCGCCGCCGAGCCAGTCCAGCAGCATGCCCATCACCAGCGGACCGACGAATCCGCCCCCGTAACCCATCATCGCATGGATGGCCAGCGTCGCGCCGCGCCTTCCCGGTTCCGCGCTGCCCACCGTGCCGGCGGTGAGGGAGGCGGAATCGGCATAGATCAGCGCGTTGTAGATGAGGCAAATCGCCGTGGCGACCCCGTAGCCCCAGGCGGAGGAAAAGCCGACCACCAGCGAGACACCCATGGAGCCGGTCATCACCATCAATATCCATCGCTGCCTGCCGATGCGCACCGCCATCTCGTTGCCGAGGACGCTCATGACGGTGCCGACCAGCTCCATGAGCATGGCGACCACCGTGGGAATCAGCAAATTGATCCGCTCTCCGCTTTGCGCCGCGGTAAAGACCAGGAAGGTCACGGCCCAGAACCGCACCACGAACATTTCCCAGGTATGCACGCAGTAGCCAACGGCGTAGGCCATGGCCGATCGGTTTCTGAATACGGGCTTGAAGTCCAGCAGCTTGCTGCCGGGCGGGCGCGCCGGCGGCCGGGCATCTTTAGGAAAGAAGACGATTGCGACCATGAGCGCTCCCGCTGCGCCGATGGCAGCGGCGATGAAGGCCGCGTGCCAGTCGAACCAGGTGGCCACCAGGCCTGCGAGCAGGAACGAGAGCGAGCCGCTGACACCGATGCTCGCCGCGTGGGCGGCGACTCCCCGGGATTGAATGGTGCCCTCCAGATGATCGGTGAGCGCCTTCAATCCCACCATATAGGTCCCTGCCCATCCGACGCCGGCAAGGATGCGGAAGATGAGGGCGCTCACGAAACCTTCCGCCAGAAACACCATCCCCAGATGCGAAAGCGCGGTGAGTGAAACGGCGGCGACATAGATCCGCCTCGCTTCGATGCGATCCGTCAGCGTGACCAGCAACGGTACTGCCGCGCTGTAGGCGCCGAAAAAGATCCCGGAAAGCCATCCAGCTTCGGTGTGGCTTAAGCTCCAGATACCGAAAAATTCGGGAAGCAGCGCGGGAAAGGTGAACGCGCCAAGCTGGGCAAAGGTCTGCGCAGCGCAGAATACGGCGATCAGACCGACGCTCGAACGCGCTGCCGGCAGATTCATGCCGCTGTTACCCGCGATACTCCGGGAAAAAGTCTGAATCGAGATTGATGCAAATGGCGCCCCCTCGATGCGCATTGTATCTGCGCGCGGGCCCCGGAGAGCAGAGTAAGGCGGCCACCGTTCTCTTGCCGCCGGCTCGGCTTTCGCCGTTTCCAATGCGGAGATAGACTCGCGAGAGAAACGCTCTCCCGCTTTGAATCAGCGCGGACAGTGGGGGCGGGTGGAGCGGGATTTCAGATCGAGGAGAAACAGGTGCCCTACGCAGAATCCGACGGCGTCAAGCTCTACTACGAGGAGCACGGAAAGGGCGAAACCATTCTATTCGTCCACGAGATGGCCGGAGACCTGCGCAGCTGGGCGCCGCAAATTCGCTACTTCGCCCGACGGTACCGCTGCGTCGCCTATAACGCCCGCGGTTATCCGCCCTCCCAGGTTCCGGAAGACCCCAACGCATATTCCCAGGCGCAGGCGGCCGACGACGCCGCCAGCGTGCTGCGTGATCTCGGCGCGGAAAAGGCCCACGTCGTCGGCTTGTCCATGGGTGCCTTCGCCAGCGTGCACTTCGGGCTCAAGTATCCGCAGATGGCGCACTCCCTGGTGGTGGCGGGCTGTGGGCATGGTTCGGCGCGCGCGGACGAAAAGCAGTTTCGAGCCGACGCCGAACGACTCGCCGCGGAAGTTGAGTCCAAGGGAATGAAAAATCTCGCGGAGGTTTACGCAGGGAATGCCTCCCGGGTTCAGTTCGAACGAAAGGATCCCAAGGGATGGGCGGAATGGCGCGATGCGTTCGCCGAGCATTCGCCCATCGGCACGGCCTTGACCTTGCGCAACGTGCAGGCCGAGCGTCCGTCGCTGCTGGATCTGGAGTCCGCGATTGCCGCGCTCGAGGCGCCGGTGCTGCTGGTTGCCGGAGACGAGGACGATCCGGCGTTGGAGATCACCCTGTGGCTGAAGCGCACGTTGCCCATGGCCGGTCTTTCGATCCTGCCGAAGTCCGGTCATACGGTGAATCTGGAGGAGCCGGCGCTCTTCAACAGCGTGGTGCAGGACTTCCTCTGGCGTGTGGAGGCCGGTGCCTGGGGCGCGAGGGAT
>DATIPL010000078.1:0-7023 GCA_035471965.1 Gammaproteobacteria bacterium | reverse complement strand
GCGAAAGAATTCACTACACCGCCGGACTCATGGCGGATTTACCTTTACCGGAATGAGTCTTTCCGGGGTGCGATTCCGATGACGGTATCCCTGGATGGAAAAACAATGGGGCAAACGGGGCCAAAAACCTATTACATGTGGGACGTGTCGCCGGGGGAGCATACTGTTACCTCTTATTCCGAAAATGTTGCCACCCTGAATCTCACGACGATGCCTGGTCGCGCGTACTACGTGTGGCAAGAGGTGAAGATGGGGCTATGGTCGGCGCGATCTGAGCTGGAGGAAGTTGACGAGGCCACCGGCCAGGCCGCTGTTCGAGAGTGCAAGCTGGCTCAGTCGGCTCAGTGATAATGAGGCCTGAGCGCTCCAACCCGGCTACGACACTACGAGCGCTGCGCGACTTTCGCATCGGACAGGTAAGCTGCGAGGTGATCGCAAAGCTCCCGCGCATCATCCCCCGCCCCGTCGATGAGCGCCGACTTGCGCCGCCTTAAGAACTGCATCCCCATCAGGTACATCCCCGGCGAGCCGACGATGCCGCCGTCGTGGCGGATGCGGCCCCTGGGATCGAAAACCGGGACGTCGAGCCAGGAGAAGTCGGGTCGAAACCCGGTCGCCCAGAGGAGGGTGCGGATCTCGCCGCTTTTCAGGTCCAGCCCCAGCGGCGGCGAGGCCTCCACCCGGGTGGCGTCGAAACGGTGCGGCGGATCCACTTCCCCGTCCAGTCCGTTCTCGGTGGCCCACTCGTCGATGGTGTCGAGCAGCCGGTTCATCTTGAGATCGGCGAGCTCAACCTTGTTGCGCAAGCCCCCCGAGAACTGCGCCTTGCCATCGCGGATGCCGGCCAGGCGACCGACCAGCTTGACGCCCATGCCGGTCAGGTAATTGAGATCCAGCGTTCGGTGATCGGGATGGCCGGCAAGCTGGAGCGAGGGCACGTTGCGCGCGCGCACGATGTCGTCCACCTCGTCATAGCGCTCGTCGAGCACGCCGGCCTTGTCCATCCACCACTCGATGTCTTTTCCGCGGTAGACCCGCGGCGCCCGCACGTGCTCGCCCACGCAGAGGGTGACCGGCCGTCCTGAGCGTTGAAGCTCATCGGCGATCTGGGTGCCGGTGGCCGACGCGCCCACCACCATCACGCCGCCTTCCTCGATTTGATCCGGGTTGCGGTACTTGTCCGGGGTGAAGGTGGTGATCTCCGGCGGGACGTGCTCGGCGAGCGCCGGCACGCTCGGGATGTTGCACGCGCCGGTGGCGATGACCAAGCAGCGGCAGTGCCAGCAGCCGTGATCGGTGACCACCTCGTAGCCCGCGTCGTTGCGAACCACCGAGGTGACCGGGGTATGGGTCTTGACCGGCGCGGAGATGACTTCCGCGTAGCGCTCGATGAAGGCGATGGTCTCCGGCATGTCGCGGTAGCCGTCGGGATCGTCGCCCTGGTAGCCGTAGCCCGGCAGCCGGCTCTGCCAGTTGGGCGTGAGCAGCCTGAGCGAGTCCCATCGCTCCTTCTTCCACGAGTTCGCCACCTCGCCGCGCTCCAGGACCACGTGGTCGATGGCGCGCTCGCTGAGGCAGCGGCTCATGGCGAGTCCGGCATGACCGGCCCCGATGACGACGGTGGTCGTTGGCACGAAGTTACCGTCGGCTCGACAGTCGAGCGGCTACTTGACCTCGACGGTGACGTTGGTCGGGTTGGTGATGAGATCGAACACCGCCGAGCGCTTCTGCGACTGGGCGACGAGAGCATTGATCTCGTCCCTGGTCGCATCGGCGTCGATGTCGAAAGTGACCTTGATGTTGTCGAAGCCGTTGCGCACGTCGGTGTCGATACCGAGGATGCCCTGAATGTCCATGTCGCCTTCCAGCGTCGCCTTCACCGAGCGGAGCTGGATCTCGCGCAGCTGTGCGACCGACGCGACGCCGGCCATGAGGCAGCTTGCGAGTCCGGAAAGCACGAGCTCCACCGGCGTGGCGCCGTGGTCTTCGGAGGCGAATATCTCCGGGTGGTCGGCATCGAAGGTGAATTCGGTCTTGTGGCTCTGCTCCTCGCCGAGGCCGAAGAAACCCTTGATGTTGGTGCGGCTGTGGGTGCCGTTCATCCATTTGCAGGTCGCGCGCCATTTGAACTTGGCGGCCTCCGGCGCATCCGTGAGCGCTTCGCGCGCGTCCAGCAGCGCCTGGACATTGACGCCGTTGTCCACTTGCCTTTTTTCCGTAGTGGCCATGATTTCCTCCTGATTTCCTCTCGGTTTGTCGTGGTGGCAGTTCGGTCCGGCCGCCCGGATCGCGTCCACCGGATCTCCAGGAGATCTTTTAACACACTCACCCGGTATTTTCCGAGCCTTGTGCATAGACGGCGCCGGGGCGGATTTGATTTCTATGGGGATCCAATCCGACCATTCCGGCCGGATTTGCTTCGTTCCCGTGTTGCAGACAACCGCGCCCGAAAATCGGTGGAACTCCATCAGTCCGTTCGGGCAGACTTCTCCCATGACCACCATGCCTGTGACCGAGATGAAGCGGGCGCACCTCGAGCGGGATGCGTCCTACGACGGCCTGTTCTTCGTCGGCGTCCGCACCACCGGGATCTTCTGTCGGCCCACCTGTCCCGCGCGGGCGCCCCTGCCCGAAAACATCGAGTACTTTCCCACGGCACGCGCGGCCCTGGCGTCCGGGTACCGGCCGTGCAAGCGGTGCCGGCCGTTGGAGCTGGATAATCAGCCCGCCTGGGTCGGTCGCCTGATTGCCGACGTAGAGCGCGACCCTTCGGCACGCATCACGGACGCGGACCTGAAGCGGAGGGGCATCGATCCGGGTACGGTTCGGAGGTACTTTCTCCGCTCCTATGGCATGACTTTTCAGGCATTCTCCCGTGCCCGCCGGTTGTCCGCGGCGCTGGGCCGGATCCGTGAGAATCAGCCCCTGGACAGCACCGTTTTCGAGAGCGGTTACGATTCCCACAGTGGATTCCGGGACGCATTCATTCGCACGTTCGGAAAGACTCCGGGTCGCTGCCGGAACGAAGACTGCGTACTGGTGTCCTGGCTGCGCAGCCCCGTCGGCCCTCTGGTCGCGGGGGCCACCGGCGAGGGCATCTGTCTGCTCGAGTTCACCGACCGGAGGAGTCTCGAAACGGAGTTCGCCACCGTCAAGCAGTTGCTCGCGGCGCCGATTATTCCCGGATCCAACGAGCACCTTGAAACGCTGCGTGTCGAGCTCGCGGATTATTTCGCCGGTTTGTTGAGGACGTTTTCGGTGCCGCTGGTATATCCCGGTACATTGTTCCAGAGACAGGTGTGGGAAAAACTGCTCGCGATTCCATACGGAGAGACCCGCTCCTATGAGCAACTGGCAGTCGCAGTTGGAAAGCCGCGGGCGGTGCGCGCTGTCGGTCGCGCCAACGGAAGCAACCGCATGGCCATTCTGGTGCCGTGTCACCGGGTGGTGAACAAGAATGGCGGGCTGGGGGGTTACGGGGGCGGGCTATGGCGAAAGCAGTACCTGCTCGACCTCGAATACTCCGCGGAGACGGGTTGAGAAACATTCCTGCCTGCGTGCCCCGAACGACCAGAATGGACGGGGTTTCATAACCGTACTGCAACAATAAGGGGTCGGCGCTCCTGGACCAGGTCTAAAATTTCAGCCGTCATCGTTATTCTTCCTTATGCGCGGCAGTTTCAGAGAAGAAGCTTGGGTTCTAGAATCGGTCGATGGACTCCGGCCCTTCTACCCCGACTGCCCTGGCTTCGACCCCTGACGATGATTACAGCCGAGCACGCCACGACGATAGCCCAGCGTCATCTGGATGCGAATCCGCTGGATGACCCGGAGTACGCCCGCGTGCTACCGGAGCCCAGAGAGACCCCGGAGGGATGGTATTTCGACTATACGGTCAAGTGCCTGCTGGATATCCCCGAAGAAGACTGGACGCCCTTCCTCGGCGCGCCCGGGTTTCTCGTGTCGAAGGCAAGCGGTGAGATCAGGGACGTGGGCTGGGATGAGCTTGGCGATCTGGGCGTGGCGGGTTAGCTGGAATTGTCAGCGGCTCTGTCGGTCGACGAGCGGATTATGTCTGCCCCGTTGCCGGAAATAGCCGATGGCATTCATCGCAAAGGCCGTCGAGGGAGGCAAGCGCGGCGCAAAGTGCTTGGTTCGAATCTCCTTCAGAGCAATCGCGGCATTCCCCTGGTCGAGACGGTTGTTGAACGCCGCCTATCTGAAGCTTGGTTCTTCCCAGCGGGCGCTGTTTCATCGGGCTTTCGCAAAGACCTTCAGAAACAGCGACATCCGAGGAAGAGACGGAAGCTGGAAAGTCGTTTTCGTCAACAGAAGCATTCTGATGCCATTGCGTTCGCGCAGCTTCTGGCTCGACTGGGATAACGCCGTTTCAATAGCCGGTCACGACATCGAGGTGAAGCAGACGTACGAATCCCATCTCGCTCTACCCTCCGAGAGGCCGGATCTGTTCATCGACATCGGAGCCAACTACGGCACGCATTCTCTTCTGTTTCTCGTTCATGGCGTGGAGACCATCAGCTTCGAGCCGAATGCGTCATGCCATGAGTATTTCAGACATGTCTGCCGGCTGAACCATGTGACTCCGAGCCTGGAGCCGGTCGCGCTGGGAGAAGAAGAGGCCGAGGTGGCTATTTCTTATCCGAAACGCGAGACGTGGCTCGGGTCCACGAAGACCGAAGTCGTGAACGGACTCAGCGAATCCGGAGACCTGGTCACTGAGAAAGTCAAACAGAAAACCCTCGATGACTACTTTCTGAAGGCGGACAGCAAACGAACGCTGATTAAAATCGATACCGAAGGTAGCGAGCTTTCCGTTCTGAAAGGCGCGGGCAGAATCCTGCAGGAGGTCAGACCGAGGATCATATTCGAATGCTGGGGCAAAGACGAGAAAGCCGGGATTTTCGATCTGTTGACCGCCCGGAATTACGCAATTTACGCTTTGCCCTGGAGCCCGAGGCAGTCTGCCGGGACGCTGGACTGCCGCCGGTTCATGGCCAGTGTCTGCATCAATTTCATTGCCGTTCCGGCGGGGCGCGATCGGTTCGCAGACAGCCTGCGTCACTGAACGCCGTGTCAATTCTCTCCTGGCCCTCGAATCAAGCGCTGCTATCAGGGATCTCCACATATCCCTCGAGCAAGGGCGGGTCGTATGTTTTCAGTTGATCAAGTGTTTTTCGCCGTAACTTTTATTGCGGCGCTCGGTTGCGGCCTGGTGGCCGGGATCTTCTTCGCCTTTTCCGCCTTCGTGATGAAGGCGCTTTCCCGCCTTCCCGCTGACCAGGGGATTGCCGCCATGCAGTCCATCAACGTCGCTGTTCTGAACCCGTGGTTCATGACGGCGTTTTTCGGCACAGCCGCGCTCTGCCTGGCCGCTCTGGTCGTCTCTGTGAACCGATGGCCCGATGCCGCCGCCATATGCCTGATCACCGGCAGCGCGCTTTACCTGATCGGCACGCTGGCGGTGACCATCGTGTGCAACGTGCCCAGAAACAATTCGCTTGCCGCGGTCTCAGCGACAGATCCGAAGAGCGGCGACACCTGGGCCGGCTACGTCGCTGAGTGGACGGCCTGGAATCATGTTCGTACCATAGCATCGCTCGCGGCAGCGGCGTCTTTCAGCATCGCCCTCGCTCTTTAGGCGGAGCGGGCGAACGCTGATCGACCCGAGGATTACGATGCTGGCGCGCGTTCGAAACCAAGACGATTCGGCCGAGGAGAGCCGTCATAACGAAAACAGACGCCCGGGCCTCTATGACTGGAAGCGCAGGAGGAGTGAGTGTCATGCCTGAAGAAATACCGAAGAGCCAGACCGAGTTTCGAAAAGACGTGCAGGTCGACGGCGTCAGCTTCGGAGTGATCGCGAGAAAGATCGAAGAAGACGAATGGGAGCTGTCGGTGGAGAACCCGGTCGGCGCGAGGTCGGTATGGATCGAGACATTTCCCACGGCCCGAACGGCGCTGAACGCCGGGCTCGAAGCCATCGAATCGGAGGGAGCGGAGTCTTTCACCGATTAGACAAAACCCCGGCAGCCGGCTCGGGATTCGGAGCTTGAGGCCCACCCTCGGTCAGCTCGAAACAGGATCATGACCCTTCGGGTCGAAGTCTTCCCTCGTGGCCATGGACATTCGTCCGGGTCGGAAGATTCGAAAATCGCGGCGTGGCACCGGGAACTCTTTGCCCGGGACCAGGAGATCATCAGGGCTTTCACCTGGCAGAACAAGAACGACATGGGCTTCTGCCTTCACACTTACAGTGACGGCGAATTTGTCGGATTCGCGCACGTTTTCGCCCGCCTGGCGCGGCTGGATGATGCCGCGGTCTTGATGGGCTGCCTCGGGACCGTGATGACGGCGAAAACGCACCAGGGAACCGGGGTCGGCAGCACGACGGTCAAGACGGCCAATGAGATAATTCTCAAGAGCCTGCGGGCGGATCTGGGCGCGCTGCTGTGCAAGACTTCTCTGCTCCCGTTCTACGAACGGCTGGGTTGGCGCCGGATGTCGAATCCGATCTTGATTGATCAGCCGGGTGGAAAGATGCGCTGGCCGCATGAGGCGATGTTGCTGTTGGGAGAAGAGCAGGAACGTTCCGCCGATAGACTGGATCTGTGTGGGCTTCCATTTTGAGCGGATGAAGTCAATGACATCGAGCGCGGGCAGGTTGCCAATCGACGCGATCGATGTTTCGAATCTCATACGGGTGCTCTCAGCTCGAGATGAATTTCGTGACTAGAGCTCCGAGGAGTCATGCCATGAGCACAAGTATCTACTTTCCAAGGCGCATTGTCGGTCTTCTATTGGTAGCGCTCTGTATACCTGCGCTCGCAGTCAATGACGCGCCGCTCATCGAGGAATGGGCGCCTTCGGAGTGGGGCCCCGGCGACAAGGCCGGCGCCGTCAACCGCACCACGCCAGAGATGGTTCTCGAGGCCGTGAAGCTGGTGAGGCGCGGAAAGGTCGCGACGCTGGGAAAAGTCTATCAGCAGGATGCTCCCGCATTTG
>DATIPL010000077.1:0-2022 GCA_035471965.1 Gammaproteobacteria bacterium | reverse complement strand
CGCTTCTCGCCCGGATTGTCTGATGGCGCGCCTCATCTCGACGCGAACGGACGGAATTTCCGACTGAAGCCACGCCCCGAAGCCTTGCGAATTGCCCGACTCGAGCAGACCGAGGCCTCGGGCCCGGCTCGAGGTGAAACGCAGGGCAATGGGGGCGACCGAGATCATGTCCCGTGAGACCGGACTCGTCTGCCCCTCGAGGGCCCCGGCCTCCATCAGGTCGTCGGCGAGCTGATAGACTCTGCCGAGTCTCTGGCCGAATTCGAATGCGGCGCGTTGCGTTTCGCCCGAAGCATCGGCGGCGAGCGCGCCGAATTTTCCCGCGGCCGCGAACAGCACGCCGGTTTTCAGGCGAACGATTTCGTCATAGTGTTCGATCCGGTGGGTGTAGGGATCGCCGTTCGCGGCGGCGGCCAGGCCGATCTCCTGCGTCTGCTCCATGAAGGCGCCGCGCGCCATCGCCGCGATGGCGAACGAAATCAGGGCGCTTTCCACCGGGCCGTTCGCCGCCATTTGCTCAATCGCGGTGGCAAATATGAGGTCGCCCAGAAGCACCGCCCTGCGACTTCCGTCGGCCACCCAGCCGGCAGGCTGGTTTCGGCGGATTCGGTCTCCATCGATGAAGTCGTCGTGGATCAGCGAGGCGGCCTGAATGCATTCCACCGCCACCGCGCGGGGCAATGCCTCTTCCGTGCGCCCGCCGAGCGCATTACACATCAGACAGACCAGGCAGCCCCTGATCCGTTTGCCACCGTGCAGGGCTCTTGTCACGGCCTCGAGCACCGGGCCCGGGCCGGCGCTGAACATCTGCGGAAGCCGCCGCTCGATCTCGGTTTCGATACATGCGCTGATCCGGCGCCAGTATTCCGGGAACGTCTCGGGCACCGTGTGCATCGAAGTGCTCATCCCAGCAAACGCCACATGAGCAGGCCCGCTCCGAGCAGGATAACGCCGAAGCTCAGACACTTGAGAATGCGTTCGAGCTGCAGGCTCATCTCTTTGCCATCGATGCCGGTCGTGGAGTCGGGTTGTCGCTTCAATATCTTGTACGGCCGTGACGCCTTGATCTCGACGAGGCTCAGTAGACCCATCGCGGCCGCAACCACGAGTGAGGCCACCGAGACGGAATTCGTCTGAATGATGTAGCCCGCGAGCAGCGGCAGCGTTCCCCAGGAGAAGGCGAACCAGCCGTCAGTGTGAAATCGACCGCCGAACAGCTCGAGGTTGTAGGCGAACACGAAAAAACCTTCCAGGATGGCCACGATCCAGAGCAGCGGAACGTAGCGCACCATATAATAAGTCCCGATACCGTAGGCGGCGACCAATGCGCCGGCGGCGAATACCCAGAGCTGGCGCCGCGTAAATACCGCACCCCAGGGTTTGATCGATTGACTCCCCAGCGCGTCCAGCGCGTGGGCGGCGATGCCGAGTCCGAAAAAGTAGATGACCACGATGGCGACCACCCGGTCCCAGTGGATCTGGCTGGCCATCATGGCACCAATCAAAGTGTAAGCGAGCACCATGCCGGTATAGGGGAGAAACAGAAGCCCGACGAACACGCGAAATCGCTCCGTCCCGAACCGGGGCACGAACCACTCCCGGATACGCTGAGCGCCTTCCTGATCGATCGTCATGATTTCAGCTCATTGCCGCCGGTGCCGCAGTGAAGCGCGCACGGAGCGATCGGCCGGCGCGGGCGCTGGATTTCCTGCTCCACTTTGAGTACTTTGATTTTCCACCCACGCATCGTCTTTCGTATGGCGGAACGTCGTCTCGGCGACGCCAGACGGGAGAGCCCATCATGTCAAACCCTAAAGTCAATCGCCATCTTGTCGGCATCGGCCTCGTGGTGCTGCTCCTCGCGCCGCCGGCAGACGCGGCGCAACGCTTCGAACTGGACCTGGGCGACTACGCGTTCGAGCCGGCGGTCGTCGAGGTTACCGCAGGCGAACCCGTGGAGCTGGCGCTTACGAACCGGGACATCTTTATCCTGCACAATCTTACGCTGTCCGCTGGAGGTAT
>DATIPL010000076.1:0-7826 GCA_035471965.1 Gammaproteobacteria bacterium | reverse complement strand
GATCGGCGCCGGCTCGTGAGCGACAGAGTTGGAATTCGACGTGTCGGAATATACGCGATTGAATAGAAGAAGGCCGCACATCAGGAAAAGGCAGACCGCGGCAACAAAGATGTTTGCGAAGGTTCTAAAACTCACAAATATTCGCACACGAATGACGCCTCGAGTCAGTCAAATACCCGCCCGCGCCACGCGCCCGCGCCGTGGCCTGAAAACCGCACCCCTTCGCTTCGCCGAATCGAATCGTCGCCGCATCGAACGGGGCGATGTCCCGCCCGTGCGCATTCCGTTCGGCTATCTCGTCTGCGGAATACTGAAGTCCGCGCCCGCGCGGATCCCCGATGGCCAGCGAGACGTGATTGTTTTCAGTCGGGTATAGAAGCGAACGCCCTCGGGGCCATGCATATGATGATCGCCGAAAAGCGAGCGTTTCCAGCCGCCGAAGCTGTGGTACGCCGTGGGCACCGGGATGGGCACGTTGACTCCGACCATGCCGATTTTCGTTCGAGTGGTGAAATCACGGGCGGCGTCGCCATCGCGGGTGAAGATCGCCGCGCCGTTTCCGAACTCGTGCTCGTTGACGAGATGCAGCGCTTCCTCGTAATCCCTGGCCCGTACAACGCTCAGTACGGGGCCGAAGATTTCTTCTTTGTATATCTTCATCCCGGGCTCGACTTTGTCGAACAGGCAGCCACCGATGAAGTATCCTTTTTCGTGGCCCTCGACATTCAGACCTCGCCCGTCGACCACGAGCTCGGCGCCTTCCTCCACCCCGTGGTCCACATAACCCTTGACCTTGTTGAGGTGGGCTTCGGTGACCAGCGGTCCCATTTCCACGCCGTCGTCATCGAAAGCGCCGACCTTGAGACCGGCGACGCGGGGCTTGAGCCGATTCACCAGCTCGTCGGCGGTCTGATCCCCGACCGCCACGGCAACGGAGATGGCCATGCAGCGTTCGCCGGCGGAGCCGTATGCGGACCCGATCAGCGCGTCCACGGTTTGTTCCATATCGGCATCCGGCATCACCACCATATGGTTCTTTGCGCCACCCAGCGCCTGAACGCGCTTGCCGTGGGAAGTGCCGGTCTTGTACACGTACTCTGCAATGGGGGTGGAGCCGACGAAGCTCACCGCTTCGACATCCGGGTCCTCGAGCAGTGCGTCCACGGCCTCCTTGTCGCCGATGACCACGTTGAGCACTCCGGGCGGCAATCCCGCTTCCAGCGCCAGCTCGGCGAGCCTTAAGGAACAGGACGGATCGCGCTCAGAGGGCTTCAAGACGAAAGTGTTGCCGCAGGCCAGCGCCACCGGATACATCCACATGGGCACCATTGCCGGAAAATTGAACGGCGTGATGCCCGCGCAAACGCCGAGAGGCTGCCGTACCGAGTGGCTGTCGACGTTCTTTGCCACGTTCTCGTTGTGCTCGCCCTTGAGCATTTGCGGAATGCCGCAGGCGAACTCCACCACTTCCGCGCCCCGCTGCACCGAGCCCCTGGCGTCATCCAGAGTCTTGCCGTGCTCGGCAGAGACAATTCGAGCAAGCTCGTCTTTGTGCGTTTCGATGAGATCGCGATATCGAAACAGGACGCGCGCCCGTTGTGCAGGAGGCGTGTTCGACCATCCCGGGAACGCCGCTTTGGCAGCTTCGACTGCGCGGCGCACCTCGTGCGTGCTGGCGTACGGTGCGCGCGCCGAAACTTCTCCCGTGGCGGGATTGAACACGTCACCAAACCGATTGCTCTCACCGGCAACTTTCTTTCCATTGATAAAATGATGCAAGGCACCGGGCGCTTGGCTGGCCATTGGGACTCCTCCTGGATCGCCGTTATTCTGAGATGGCTCTGATTGCCTAGGATAGCCAGATTTCGTGCGTGTGAGTATGCCTAATCGCCGGGATGGGATAAGGCCACGCCGAAACAGGACTTTTTCCCGGCGCCGCGGAGCGACGCAAGCGGGCCGAAACGCGAAACGGTGCATTTAGACCTGCATTGGCGCACCTCGACGGGAAAGCCGTTCGGACGGAATTAGAGGCCTTCCAAATGCATTGCTTCGTCGTTTGCACGCGCAACAGGACCGATGCCGAACACGAAAATTCACGGGGAGAACGTATGTCGAATATTTTTTCAAAGATAATCAGCGGCGAAGCGCCGGCCGACATTGTTTACAAGGACGAACGTGTAACTGCTTTTCGCGATATCAATCCCGCTGCGCCGACGCACATTCTCGTTGTTCCGAACAAGATCATTCCGACGGTGAACGATCTCGAAGAAGACGACGCGGAGCTTGTCGGGCACATGGTGCTGGCGGCAAAAAAGCTCGCCGAAGAGGAGGGCGTTGCCGAGCAGGGCTACCGGCTGATCATCAATTGTAATCGGGACGGGGGTCAGGTGGTGTTCCATCTCCATCTTCATCTCCTCGGCGGGCGGCCGCTGGGGCCCATGGTGTGGCGGCCGAGGCCGGACTAGCCGGCGCTCGGAAGAACCGCTCCCTGTCGAGCCCCGGCGTCCCGCGGCAGACACGGACCGTTTCCCCTGGTGCTGCGGGCCGCGTATTTATCTCGTTGATAAATAAATTGTTTTTAAAGATATGTTGCGGATCGGCGCTGGCCTTGACCTCATCTTTCAATACTGTATATATTTACAGCCGGCCGATCGTCGGCGCGGCGTTCCGAAAGGCCCGGCCTTTGCCGCTTCGGTAGCCATATCCCCTCTCCCCCCCGAACCCGAGGAGCGGAGGCGGGGTCTGCTCGGGGCGTAAGGCGCCGACCGATCGGCCATCCGGAGACGGCGTATCCCGCGCCCTCCGCAGTCAATTTGATGAGGACATGAAGCGAAGTGTTGACCCTGACCGCCCGTCAGCAGGAGATCCTGGAGTTCATCCGGGGATTCATGGAAATAGAGGGCTTTCCTCCTACCCGCGCGGAGATCGCACACGCACTCGGTTTTCGTTCCGCCAATGCCGCGGAAGAACATCTCAAAGCGCTGGAACGTAAAGGCGCCGTTGAGATCCTTTCCGGCACCTCGCGCGGCATCCGTCTGATTAACGAATCTGACGAAGGTGGCCTGCCGGTGATCGGACGCGTGGCGGCGGGCCATCCAGTGCTCGCTGAAGCGCACATCGAGCGCCGTTACCGCCTCGACCCGAAACTGTTCAATCCCAAAGCCCATTACCTGCTGCGGGTGAAGGGCACGAGCATGCGCGATGCCGGGCTGCTCGAGGGGGATCTGCTCGCGGTGCACCGCACGAAGGAAGCGGAAAACGGCCAGATCGTGGTGGCGCGCCTGGACGACGAAGTGACGGTGAAGCGTTTCCGCCGCCGCGGCAACACCGTTCGCCTGTTGCCGGAGAATCCTGAATTCGAGCCCATCGTAGTGGACTTGAAGCGCCAGCCTTTGGTTATCGAAGGCATCGGCGTCGGGGTTATCCGCAATGAGGATTTATAAGGTGAAACGATAAACAGGGCGGTGACCAGACGTATGTCGTATATCGTACGTCGGAAAGACGAGGTCGAGTCGCACGTCCTGATCATGAATCACCTGTTACTGATGTTTCGAAAAATCTGATCCAAGGAATCGTGCCCGGGAGCGCTCCTACAGCGGGCTTTGTTCGACTCCGCGTTACGCATTACCACCACCCGTCATGACCCATGACCGAAGGCATCGAAGAGCTGCTGCGTCACCCCGCCATCTGGAGGCCGGGGGATACTCGCGCGCCGAAAGCGGGGGTGTTGTCCAGTGGATTCCCCGCTCTGGATGAGGTGCTTCCGGGGCGCGGCTGGCCCCGGCGGGCGATTACGGAGATCCATGCCTGGGGAGAAGGTATCGGCGAGCTCAGCCTGCTGATGCCGATGCTGGCGGAAGTTTCCGCAACCGGCCGCTGGATCGTTTGGATTGCGCCGCCCCACGTACCCTATGCGCCCGCCTGCGCGGATCGGGGCGTGGACCTGTCCAGAATGCTGGTGGTGCATGGGGCAGGTCCCGGCGAAAGCCTTTGGGCTGCGGAGCAGGTGCTGAGAGCTCCGGCCTGCGGCGCCGTCATGCTGTGGGAGGGCGCTGCCCGTTTCACAATCAGGAACCTGCGACGGCTGCAGCTCGCCGCCGAGGCGGGCGGCGGTCTCGGGATGGTGTTTCGCAATCCCCGGACCAGTGTGGCGCCGTCTCCCGCCATGGTGAAGTTGCGCATCGAGCCGGATCCCGCGGGTCTGGCCATGACCCTGCTCAAGTGCCGCGGCGGATCGCCGGGAAGGCGCGTAACAATCAGACCGCAGGCCGAAGGCGGCAGGATGCAGGGAGAGGGGCTGGTGGCTGATTGCCCGGATTAGGGGGCGTATGCCGTATGTCGGGAAGACGAGGTCGACTCACACGCCGCTGATCATCAATCACCCATCGCGAATCACTGTTATTGATGTTTCGAAAGGTCTGATCCAGGGAATCGCGTCCGGGAGCGCTGCTACAGCGGGCTTTGTTTAATTTCGCATCACGCATCACCACATGCCTTCCGTGCCGCTGCTGAAATCTCCTCATCGGGCAACGCCCGTCGGGACGCTGCGTCCCCGGGTCGAGCCGACGCACGTCGATTCGGCAGGCGATCGTCCATCGGGACGGCTCTGGCTTGCGCTCTATTTGCCCGGGCTGCCGCTGGAGGCTTTATGCCGGGGCGGGCCCCCCGATGATCCGGTGGTGGTGATCGGTGACGACAGTGCGCGGGCGGAGGTGGTTGTCGCCGACGATGAAGCAAGAGCGGCGGGTGTGCGCGCCGGCATGCCGTTTATCGCCGCCTGCGCGCTGGTGCCGGCGATTCGCGCGCTGAAGCGGGATGAAACCGAGGAAACGGCCGCCCTTGAAGGACTGGCGCTGTGGTCAGGGCAGTTCACCGCTTGCGTAAGTGTGGAGCATCAAGGTCTTCTGCTCGAGATCGGCGGCAGCCTGAAACTGTTTGGCGGGCTGGACGCCCTGTGCACGCGCATCGACGAAGGTCTCCGCGCGCTCGGCTACAGCGCCCTCATGGGTGTTGCGCCTACGCCCCTGGCGGCGTGGCTGCTGGCCCGTGCCGGTTTAGACGACCCCATCACGTCGCCGGTGCTTTTAGCCGGGCGTCTTGCCGCTGTGCCCGCGGCCTGCCTGGGCCTGGACGCGCGGGAGCTCGAGGATTTGCGACGTATGGGCGTGCGTTCTTTCGGTGATTGCTGCCGTCTTCCCCGCGACGGGCTCGCGCGCCGCATCTCGCCAAAGCTGGTCGAGCTTCTGGACCGGGCGCTGGGTCGCCGCCCCGATCCGCGCCGCTCTTATGTTCCGCCGCTGGTATTCGAGCGTTGTATCCATCTGCCTTTCGAGCTTCGCGATGCGGGCGCGCTGCTCACGGTGGCGAAGCTGCTGTTCACCGAGCTCCACGGTTTCCTGAGCGCCCGCGCCGGCGGCGTGCAGGATCTCGAAGTACACCTGGGGCACCGGCGCGTGCCGGCGACCCGGCTGACGCTGTCGCTGGCCGTCCCCGGGCGAGATCCGGCGCAGTTGCTGGAGCTGCTCGAAGCGCGCATGGCCCGGATCAGCCTGACCGAACCGGTGGTTTATCTCGGCGTTCGAGCCACCAGGATTCTGCCCCTGGCGCCGGATAGCCGGGATCTCTACGAGCCGGTAAGCGCATCGGGCAAGAGCTGGAAGACGCTGCTCGCGCAGCTCGAGGCAAGACTTTCGACACAGAGCATTCACGCTTTCAGCGTGTATGCGGACTATCGCCCCGAGCGCGCCTGGAAAAAAGAACGCTTAAAACAAGAAAGAGGCCGGGATCCGGCTCTTACTTTCCTTTCTCCGTTGCCTTTGTGGCTGCTGGACCGGCCGAGGCCCCTGAAAATCATCGAGGGAGCGCCCTGCTGGCGCGAGCCCCTGCTGCTGCGCCAGGGTCCGCAGCGCATCGAAAGCGGCTGGTGGGACGAGGCCCCGGTGGCCCGGGACTACTACGTCGCAGCCGACTCCGCCAACGCGCGTTTCTGGATCTTCCAGGATCTGCGCGCGCCGCAGCGCTGGTATCTGCACGGAGTGTTTGGATAAGCAGTGACGCCTGACGCGTGACGCGAAAGGCGCGGGCAGAGGAGCCGGCCGCCGGAACATCGACCTCTCTGCGCAAGGGTTGCGCCTGGACTTGACTTGGCGCTGCGATATCGGGCTTTATCGCCGCGCTATGAGGAAGAATCTGGGAGTCATCGCCGCGGGACATTCCGTTACCGCGGAAGCTGCCGAACAGATGCTGCGAGCCGGAGGCAACGCCTACGACGCCGTGCTTGCCGGTATGTGCGCCGCCTGTGCCGCGGAGCCGGTGCTGGCGTCGCCGGGCGGCGGCGGCTTTCTTCTGGCGCGGCCGGCCGACGGTGCCGTGCGGCTGTACGATTTCTTCACCCACACGCCGGCACGCCGTCGACCGGAATCCGAGCTCGACTTCTACGCAATCCTTGCCGATTTCGGCACCGCCCAGCAGGAGTTTCACATCGGTCGCGGCACCGTCGCGGTACCCGGATTCATTGGCGGCCTTTTCCAAGCGCATCGGGATCTTTGCCGCATGCCGATGAGGGAGATCGTCGCTCCGGCGGCCGCCTGCGCCAGGCAGGGCGTAACCGTCACCCCCTTTCAGGCCTACTTGTTCCAGGTCATCAAGCCGACCTTTCTGGCGACAAAAGAAGTCGCGGAGATATTCGGCAGCAAGGTCTGCAAAGGCGACCTCGTGGGCGATGGTGAGGCGCTGAAGCAACCGGAGCTCGCCGATGCGCTGGAGATCCTCGCCCTGGAGGGCGAGGATCTCTTTTACCGCGGCGAAATCGCCGCCGCCATCGACAAGGACATGCGCGAAGGCGGTCAGCTGACGCGGGAAGATCTCGCCGCCTACGTGGCTGAGCGGCGGGCGCCGCTCTCTCTGAGCTACGCCGGTACCCGGGTGTTCACCAATCCTCCGCCTTCGTCGGGAGGAATTCTCATCGCCTTCGGGCTGAAGCTCGCAGAGCCGCTGGATTTCCGCGCGACGGAGTTCGGATCCCCGCCCCATGTGCGCCGCCTCGCCCGCGTCATCGAGGCAACGGCGCGAGCCCGCGTGGAGGCCTGCGCCCGATCGGAAACGGGCGTGCTCGAGGAGGATCTTATGCTCGAGCCGACGCTCATTGACCGCTATCGCAATGAGGTGGCCGGGCGGCTCGGCGCCGGCCGCGGCACCACCCAGATCACGGTGATCGACGCCGACGGCAACGTCGCTACGCTGACCGTCTCCAACGGAGAAGGTTCGGGTTACGTCGTACCCGGCACAGGCATCGTGTTGAACAACATGCTCGGTGAAGAAGATCTCAATCCCGAAGGATTTCATCGCTGGCCGACGGCGCATCGCATGACCTCCATGATGGCGCCGACCATTCTGCTCGAACGGGACGGCCGCACCGTGGCTACGGGCTCCGGCGGATCCAATCGGATCCGCACCGCGATTCTGCAGGTGTTGCTCAATCTCGTCGACCGGGGTATGAGCCTGGAAGACGCCGTGATGTCTCCGCGAGTGCACTACGAGAACGGATTGCTCAGCCTCGAAGGTGGTTTCGACCCGGCTCGACTCGCGGAAGTGCTGAAGGAATTTCCGCAGCATCAGATTTGGAGCGAGCGCAACATGTTTTTCGGCGGCGCTCACTCCTGTATACGCGAAGGATCCTCGATGCGTGGTTTCGGCGATCCTCGGCGCGGCGGCGTTTCCGTCAGCGTTGCCTGAGTCCTGAAAGTAGCCGGGACGTTTCCGTCTTTGACGCAGGACCATGACCGTAGTGGTTGAAACCCGAGACGACTTCACGCTGGAAACCTATC
>DATIPL010000075.1:0-2338 GCA_035471965.1 Gammaproteobacteria bacterium | reverse complement strand
ACCGGCACGGCGGCGGCAACACCTCGTGGAACTCCGCCCATGCGTCGCGGGGCTGCAGCCAGGAAGGCTTGAGAAGCACCGGCGGCAACGGCTACTTCTACTGTTTCGCGGCAGACTGATGAAAAGCGGGGTCAGAGACGGTTCTCGAATTCGGCAATCTTCGAAATCTGTCTCTGACCCCCCGTGATTTCTCGGATCACCTCTGCCAGAACGGTTTGTGAATTTCACGCGCCACGTCGGCGCGCGTGAGACCGATGTCTTTCAGCATTCGATCGTCCAGCTCGGCCAGCGCCGCTCGCTGCAGGCTCCGCTGATGCCAGCAGCTCAGCGTATGCAGCAGAGAACGAATCAGCCGAAACGGCCCTTTTCTCACCGCGCGGAGACGCTCTGCGACATCCGGGCCGTTCGCGGCGGTGAGTGTGGAAGATCTGTAGCTCATGGTCGGTCACCTCGTATCCGGGGAAATGGAAGTTCGCTTCACGGGGCGCAGTATGGGACCGAGGGGAGGACGAACGTTTCAACGCGCGACGAAACGTTGCCGGCGCCGGCTGCGTTAGAATGCCACCCGTGAACGCCGGCACGCCCCAGACCCGTTACCACATCGCCGAGATCGGCACGCTGCTGTCGGACCCCGCGCGGGCCGCCATGCTGCTGGCCCTCATGGACGGCACCATTCGCCCGGCCGGTGAGCTGGCGCGGATGGCCGGGGTCGCGCCTTCCACCGCCAGCGCGCATCTCAAAAAGCTGACAGACGGTGAGTTACTGGCCGTGGTCGAGCAGGGACGGCATCGGTACTACCGGCTGGCCGACGACCGGGTGGCGCAAATGATCGAAAACCTTTCCGTGGCCGGCGTGGGCGCGCCGCCTGCGAACCCGTGGCGGGGCGACCCGGTGATGCTCAGGGCGCGCACCTGCTACAACCATCTGGCGGGCGCGCTGGGCGTTGCGCTGTTCGAAAAGATCCGCGCCGCGGACGGATGGGCGCTGTCGGGCGAGGCGGTCCATCTGACCGCTGCGGGAAGCCGACGACTGAAGGAAGTGGGGCTCCTCGGCGACGACGACGCGGTGGGCGATATTCCGGGTCGGACCTGCGTGGACTGGTCGGAACGCCGCTTTCATCTGGGCGGCAAGCTGGGCGCCTGGCTGACAACGCGCCTGTTCGAGCGGGAATGGTTGCGGCGCCGTTCGTCGACGCGGGCGCTCACCACCACCACCGCCGGGAGAAAGGGTCTGAGCGCCCTGGGCCTGGAGTGGGACGGGCTTGCGGGCCGAGGCCGATCGATGCGTTTCGACGCAGGGTGACGGACAGAAAACAGGCCCGGAGTCGATTTCTTGATTCCGGCGTTCGCTGAGTCAGGTCCCGGACCCGGTCTTCCCTTTTTCAGGTCTCGAACAGGATCGTCGGGGAAGACGAGCATGTTTCCGTTCGAGCTTTCCACCAGAATTGAACCATCCATTCTTCTCATCAGGCGTGCTCGCCGGCCAGGGCCGGTCGCAGCAGGACGCAGAGCGGCAGCGGCAGCAGAACGACGCAGGCCATCGTGAGCATGGCCGGCGTCAATCCGTAGCGATCGCCGATCAATCCGAGTCCGATAGGCGCGAGGATGGCCGAGCCGCTGGCGATGGAATAGATCGCCGCGAATCCGCGCGACTGCCGCTCGCCCTGAACGAGATCGCCCACGCTGCCGTAGGTAATGGACGACGAGCCCTGAAGCACCAGACCGATCAAGGGCAGCAATAGAAAGGCAACCGGGGTCGGCGCCAGAAGCACCGCGACGACGCCCACGGCCGTCAGGCACTCCACCGCGACCAGGGATCGAATCACCCCGATCCGTTCTGCCAGGAATCCGCAGGCGAACTTGCCCAGGATGCCGCCGCCCAGCGTCAACACGACGGCGAGGGCGGCGAAGCCCGCCGGCGCCTGTTTCTCTATCATCAGGAAGGGAACGAAGGTCAGAAAACCGCTCTGCACGGCGATATCCAGGAACACGATCATGGCGAGCGCGGTAAAGCCGGTGGAGTTGCGGATCCCCCAGCCGATCTTGCCGGCCGGATGCCCGGCGCCTGGATCAGCCGCTGGACGACCGCCCACGTCGAGCTGACGCAGGATCAAATACAGGGCCGCCGCCGCGATCAACGCCATCAGGCCGAAACCGCCCGCCACCCCTTGCCAGGCGATGCCCATACCCACGGCCAGGCCGAAGCACGCCGTGAACGCCAGCTTGCCGACATCGCCGGAAGAATTGTAGATCCCGAGCGCAGCGCGCCGGCCGGAGCCCTCGAAGGTCCTGCTGATCAACGAGGACGAGAGCGCATGCTGGAATGCGGCGCCGAACCC
>DATIPL010000074.1:0-2330 GCA_035471965.1 Gammaproteobacteria bacterium | reverse complement strand
GCATAGCTCTCCACCTTCGAGAGCACGTTGGGCACGCTGGGCACGCCCGCGCGGTTGCCGATGCGCACCGTCTCGACCTTGTTGCCCACCTTGCTTCGGAGCTTGGCCGGAGGGAACCAGATCTCGATTCCGGCCTGCTTGGCCAGCTCCTCGGTCTTTTCATCGAACATCAGGAACACCGCCTTGGGATCGCCGCCCCGGCGTTTGATGTAGTCCAGGACCTCCTTGTGCGAAAGCATGTAGTTGTTGATGTCCTCTATGCTTTCGAACTCCCGGTGCGGCTGTTCGCTGGGAATGAATACATTCGGATGCCGGCCGTCAAAGCAATCAATGTAATTGATGTAGCGGAAATTCTTGCACCACTCGCTGATGCCCAGAAGATTGAAATTGGTCGCGCTGATGAAATATATGGGTGTCTCGTTGCGGTGGAAGAATCGACGGATTTCCGAAATGTTTCTCAGCTTTTTCACTTTTTTCTCTCCTCCTGAAGAGCGTTCTGGCGCCGCCCCTGTCTGTTGTCTTTTACCTGCCGTGCCCCGGCTCCCGTGCTGCGGTGCTTCCGCTCCAAGCAGCATGAGACGCATGAACCGCGCAGCCACGCGGAACAATTCGAAAAACGGATTGATTTGTCCGCTCAAGACGCCGCGGCCGCTTTTTTCACGCTCGATTCACCGACGAGATCAGATATTGCGTCCTCGGTGAACACCCGCAGCCCCAGCTCGGGGCGATAACCGTGAATCTCCTTGACGTCGAGTGCGCGCATGAATGTCAGAATCTCGTTGCTGATGACCTGGCCCGGAACGAGTATGGGAAAGCCGGGCGGGTAAGGGATCACGAAGCTCGACGCTACAACCTCGCGTCCCCTTGCCATTTCCTTGTCAATGGATCCGTTATCGATGCGAAGGTATTCGCACATGGCGTCGTCATAGGCGAGAAAGTAAGCGGCTCGAAGGTCGCCCTCGGACGTGCCGCGCTCTTTGCCCCGGGCGAAGGCTGCGTGAAAGCGGCTGAAGTCCGGCAACGGCGGCAGGTCAACGGTATAGGACTGCACGCGCTTTTCGTGAATGCGCCGCTCGGCGGGGCTCATTTCCTCCAGCTTCCACTCGATTTCGTTGGCGATCTTTCTCAGCACTCCGATTAGATATGCCACCGAGCTTCGCGTAGTGCCGATGTTGGTCATGAACAGCACCGTGTTGCGGGACGTCTTGTTGATCTGGATCACGAACTTGTCCATCAGATACTTGTTCTTGAAGGTATCACCGTCGATGCCGGTCTTGCCCAGATAGAGCGTGAGGCGCGTGGGATCGACGACAAAATCATCGTTGGCCCAGGCCTCGTCCAGGTCGAGCCAGCCCCGATCGGGGTCGAAATAGCTCTCGATGCCGGACGGACGATATTCCGCCGGCACCATGTCCTTTGCCACCAGGAAGCGGAACTGACGCTGCAGCAGATCGTTGGAGATCAGCTCTTCCCGCAGCGCCATGGCCAGCTCGATTTGCTTTTGCACCAGCTCGAAGCCTTCCAGCTCCACCTGACGCCGGCCGACGTCCAGGGAAGCGAGGATCTGGTAGTTCGGAGAAGTGGAGGTATGGGTCATGTAGGCTTCCATGAACGGCTCTTCCACCTTCTGCCGGAAGTCCTGGTCGTAGACGTGGATCATCGAGCCCTGGCGCAGCGCCGTCAGGGTCTTATGGGTGGACTGTGTCGCGTAGACGCGGACGCGGACTTTCTCGCAATCCGGCATCAGCCGCGTATCCAGCCAGGCCGCGTCGTTCTTGTCCGGCTCCAGCTTATCGAACTCCGCCCTGAATTTTTCGTACTGCTGCCTGTATTCGGCGCTCGCATACCGCCGCCTCAGCCTTCGCGCCGTATCCATTCCCGTGCGCTGGCGGTACGTGGGCGTGAAGCGGGCGAACCCGAACCATGCCTCGTCCCAGAGAAAAACGAGATCCGGCTTGATCGCCAGGCATTCCTCCATTACCCGCTCGACGTTGTAGACGATGCCGTCGAAAGTGCAGTTGGTCAGCAGCAGCATCTTGACCTGGTCGAGCTTGCCGGCGCGTTTGTAAATCAGAAGCTTGTGCTTGATCTCCCGAAGCGGCACCGCGCCATACATGGAAAATTCATGCAGGGGATAGGAGTCGAGATAGTCCACGTGGGCGCCGGACAGCACCATTCCGTAGTGGTGCGACTTATGACAGTCACGGTCCACCAGCACGATATCTCCGGGGCGCACCAGCGCCTGAACCACGATTTTGTTGCAGGTGGAGGTGCCGTTGGTGACGTAATAAGTCTAGCGCGAACCGTAAGCGCGACTGGTCAGCTCCTGC
>DATIPL010000073.1:0-3760 GCA_035471965.1 Gammaproteobacteria bacterium | reverse complement strand
GAGTTCTCGATAGAGAGAGACGCCTTGAATCTGGAGGTGAGCGGAAAAGTCTCTGCCTTCGAACTCAACCGGCTCAACATGTATGCGGCGAAGCACTCCAAAGGCGCCATTCGATCGGGCCGCGGCGATGCCGCCTTCGATATCGAGATCAGGGGGCGGAAGCTCTCCGGCACGATTCGATTCGTTTTCAGCAAGGTCAAATTCGAGCGGGCTGAAGCATCCAGTCCCACCGACGGAGAGAGTCGAGCGGAGCTGTCCCTGCAAAATTCTTTCGCCATGCTCAAGGACAAGGACGGCATCGTGCGACTGACGGTGCCTTTGTCGGGGTCTCTGGACGATCCCAGATTCGATTTCAGTGACGGTCTGGTGCAGGCCCTGGTGAAGACTTTGCGCAGCACGGTAACGTTGACCTTCAAGCCGCTGGGGCTGCTGGTCGGGGCTGCGGGGCTGGTTGGCGCTTCGCAGGAGCTCGAGTTCAGTCCGGTGGCTTTCGATCCCGGCGAGTGGACGCTGAGCGGAGAGGGGCTCGCTCATCTGGACGCGCTGGCGCGGGAGCTGGAAAGGCATCCCGCAGTCAAAGTGCGAATATGCGGGCGCGCAGTTTCCGCGGACCGGATCCGTATCGAGCAGGGCGATCGCAGGGTCCCATCCGGAGAACAGCCGCCGGCGGATCAGAAGGCGAGCAGGCCGGCGGACGTGAATCTGCGGCTGGCGGATCTCGCCGAACAGCGGGCATCCGCCGTGCGGCGATATCTGGAGGAAAGCAAACGAATCGCGCGAGAGCGCCTGATGGGATGCGAAGCAAGAGTGGAGTCCACGCCCGGGCGACTGCCGCGGGTGGATCTGCCGGTACGCGTCGAAACCGAATCGAACGCGGTGTCGGCTGAAGAATCCCGGGGGTAGGGATCGGGAGAGACGAGCGGCCGCGATCCACGCAGTTACGGGTAAGCGGCAATTGATTCACCGTTTTCCCGCCAATGACGTCACGACAACTTGCGGCTCTGAGCCGATCGGCGGAATCAGGCGCGCATCCCGCCGCCCGCATTGGATAGAATCCCGCCATGGACGTCACCCACATTCTCGCGCCCCTGAACGAGGAGCAGCGGCGGGCTGTCACCGCACCTCCGGGCCATATGCTGGTCCTGGCCGGTGCCGGCAGCGGCAAAACGCGGGTGCTCGTGCACCGCATCGCATGGATGCTGGCGACAGAGCAGGCGACGCCGTTCAGCGTGCTCGCCGTTACCTTTACCAACAAGGCCGCGGCGGAAATGCGCGGACGCATCGAGCGCATGCTGGAGCGTCCGATCGGCGGCATGTGGGTGGGCACGTTCCACGGTATCGCTCATCGTTTGTTGCGCACGCATTTCAAGGACGCAGGCCTGCCGGAGGGATTCCAGATCCTGGACAGCGAGGACCAGCTCCGGTGCATCCGCCGGGTGCTGAAAGACATGAACCTGGACGAAACACGCTGGGTACCCCGCCAGATCCAGGGCTATATCAACGCGCGCAAGGACGAAGGCCTGCGCGCCACGCACCTGGTGGACAATGGCGATGCATGGCTCGGCCAGTTGCTGCGCATTTACCGCAATTACGAAGAGTCCTGCGACCGCAGCGGCATCGTCGATTTTGCCGAGCTTCTGCTTCGCGCCCACGAGCTGCTGCGCGAGCGCGAGGACGTTCTTCACCACTACCGGAGACGATTCAGTCATATCCTCGTGGACGAGTTCCAGGACACCAACGCAATTCAGTACGCCTGGCTGCGGCTGGTTGCCGGCGACACCGGATGGATGTTCGCAGTCGGCGACGACGATCAGTCCATCTACGGTTGGCGCGGCGCGCGCATCGAAAACATCCATCAGTTCTCAAAGGATTTCTCCGATGTCGCCACGATTCGTTTGGAGCAGAACTATCGTTCCACCGCCAACATTCTCAACGCCTCCAACGCACTGATCGCGAATAACCAGGGACGGCTGGGCAAGAACCTCTGGACCAGCGGTTCCAGGGGCGACCCCATCCATCTATACACCGCGTTCAACGATCTGGACGAGGCGCGATTCGTCGTCTCGCGCATTCAGCAGTGGCTGGAGTCCGGCGACCGGCGCGACGACGTCGCCGTGCTCTACCGCGTCAGCGCCCAGTCGCGCGTGTTCGAGGAAGCGCTGCTCGCTTCGAGCATCCCTTATCGCGTCCACGGAGGTCTGCGCTTCTACGAGCGCGCCGAGATCAAGAACGCGCTTGCGTACTTGCGACTCGTGGCCAACCGACACGACGACGCCTCGTTCGAACGCGTGGTCAATTTGCCGGCGCGGGGAATCGGCGCGCGCAGCGTGGAAGCGCTGCGCACCGCGGCGCGTCATACGCAGGACTCGCTTTGGGGCGCCGCGCGCAAGCTCCTCGACGGCAACCGCCTGCCGGCGCGTGCCGCGGCCGCGGTCTCCGACTTCATGACGCTGATCGAACGACTGGCCGAAGAGGTGGACGATCAGCCTCTCGAGGTGCAGACGGAAGCGGTGATCGAAAAAAGCGGCCTGCTGGAGCATTACCGCAGGGACAAGACAGACCGCGCCCAGACGCGGGTCGAAAACCTGGAAGAGCTGGTGACGGCGGCCAAACAGTTCGAGCCGGATGAACTGAATGAAGGCGACCGCCTGGTGGCGTTTCTTTCCCATGCGGCGCTGGAAGCCGGAGAGGAACAGGCGGCGGAGTGGGAAGACTGTGTTCACCTGATGACCTTACACGCGGCAAAGGGTCTGGAGTTTCCACTCGTCTTCCTGGCCGGGATGGAAGAAGGCCTGTTTCCTCACCAGCGCAGCTCCGATGACGCAGGCAAGATCGAGGAGGAGCGAAGGCTTTGCTATGTGGGGATGACCCGGGCAAAGCGCGTGCTGGTGCTCACCCACGCCGAAAGTCGCAGACTGCATGGCCAGGAATACTTTCCCGCGCCGTCGAGATTCTTGAGAGAGATCCCTTCGGAGCTTCTCCAGGAGGTGCGCCTGCGCTCCAGCGTGACGCGCCCCGTGAGCTTCAACCGGCAGGCAAGGGGTCGAAACAATGCGCGGCCCGCAGAGGAAATCGGCCCGTTCCAGCTCGGCCAGAGGGTCGAGCATCCCAAGTTCGGTGAAGGCATCGTGCTGACACTGGAAGGCCAGGGCAGCCACGCGCGGGTGCAGGTGAATTTCGAAAACGCCGGCAGCAAGTGGCTGGTGGTGGCCTACGCGAACCTCCAGGCGGTGTGAGGAGGATTAGGCGTGCTGACTCTCGCACTTCTTCCTTGGCACTCAGCGCGATGCGCCTTCGGTTTTGGTGATTCGTGATTGGTGAATAGTGATTAGCACGTGATCGAATGCTCAGGTTCACGAATCACTAATCACTAATCACCAATCACTTCTGCCAAAAAAAAGCCGCCATCCCCCTTCAGGGAACGGCGGTTCTTATTTCTCTTTGGCCTGTAAACCGTTCAGCCAGAAACGCCCGCCTGCTGCAGCATGTATTCCACGGCGTTGCGGATCTCCTTTTCGCTCAGACTCGGATTTCCGCCCTTCGGGGGCATCGCGTTCTTTCCGTTGAGGACGCTGCTGACGAGACCATCGATACCCTGCGCCACGCGTGATTCCCAGGCCGCCTTGTCGTCCAGCTTGGGCGCGCCGGCAACACCGGCGGCGTGGCAGGCCACGCAGACGCCGCCATATACCGCATCCCCGGGTTTTGCCGGGGCGGCCGCTTCCGGCGAGGCGGCGGCTGCGGGCTCCGCGGCCGCCAC
>DATIPL010000072.1:0-3365 GCA_035471965.1 Gammaproteobacteria bacterium | reverse complement strand
GTGGTCGAACGGGGCTGACTCGAAATCAGTTGACCCCTTTTAGGGGTCCGGGGGTTCGAATCCCTCCCTCTCCGCCAAACAGGAGCGGCCGGCCGAAGCGCCGGCCGGTGCTGTTTGATGGAAAGGGGGCTTTGGATTGGGTTCCGCGTTCGAAAAATCGGCAGGATTGCCGATTTTGTCGCACGCAGTGCGCCCGGAGGGCGAGGGTACAGGGAGGTGCCCGAGACAATCCCTCCCTCTCCGCCAATCATAATGAGCCGGTTTTTCGCCGGGTCATTTCGATGAATCTGGATCCTTCAAAGCTCTCGAGTCTTTGTTCGATCGGGCACGCAAGTTCGCGTACCGCTTTTTTCTCCGCCAATCCAATGTTCCATATCGACGAGCTCGAGCGCAATCCACCCGAGGCTCAGACGGACATGCGCGTTCTTGCGTCGGCGCCGGCACTGAGGCCGTTCTTGTCGCAGGCATTCTCGGGCTGCCGAAGCAGACGACATTAAAATGTGGAGAAAGGTTTCACGCGATAAGATGGAACAGCCGACGCTCGTCCTCGACAGCATCGTCCAGGGCCGGAAAACGTAAAGCAGTCAAGCAACCTCAGGACCATGACTTCCGAGCACGTCATACTTTTCTCCCTGGTCGTTTTCATTTTCGCCTTACTGATCTGGGGACGGTTTCGCTACGATCTGGTGGCCTTCGGCGCGCTCGTGATCGCCTTCCTCGCCGGCGTGGTGCCCAGGGACGAGGTGTTTTCGGGCTTCGGCCACCCTGCCGTCGTGATTATCGCGCTGGTGCTCGTCGTCAGCCGCGGGCTGTCGCGATCCGGCGCCATCGAGCTGCTGGCCCACAAGGTGCTGGACGCCTCCCGCGGGCTGCAGGCCCATATCGGCATCATGGCGGGAATCTCGGCGGCGCTTTCCAGCATCATGAACAACGTCGCCGCGCTGGCGCTGCTGATGCCGCTGGATATGCAGGCCGCGCGCCGGGCAAAGAGAAGTCCCGCGGATACCCTGATGCCGCTTTCCTTCGCCTCCATCCTGGGCGGCATGGTGACGCTCATCGGCACTCCGCCGAACATCGTGATCGCGACTTTCCGCCAGGATGCCCTGGGTGAACCTTATCGGATGTTCGACTTCGCCCCAGTGGGCGCCGTAGTCGCCATCAGCGGCGTGATCTTCATCATGCTCATCGGCTGGCGCCTCATTCCCCGAGAACGCGCCAGGCACGATACCGGCAAGGAGCTCAAGGATCTCGAGGACTATGTCGCGGAAGCGAAGGTGACCGAGTCTTCGACGGCCGTCGGCAAGCCGATCAAAGCGCTCGACGAACTCAGCGAGGAGTATGACGTCAACGTGCTCGGCCTGGTGCGCCGCGGCAAGCGCCTTTCCGGATCGTCCCGAAACGAGGAGGTTCGCAAGGGAGACGTGCTGGTTATCGAAGGCGGGCCCGAAGCCATCGATCAGTTTGTCGGAGCGGCAAAACTGGCCTTTGCCGGCAGCGAAAAGCACGGCGGTATCACTTCTGAAGCGCTCGAGCTGATGGAAGTGGTGGTGCCCGAGGGCGCCCGCATCGCCGGGCGCTCGGCCCTCGACGTGCGGCTGCTCTACCGGCAGGGGGTGACGCTGCTGGGTATTTCGCGCCGAGGCCATCGTATCCGCGATCGGGTGCGCAAGGCGCGTATCCACGCCGGCGACATACTCTTGCTCCTCGGCCCCGGGGACCATCTTCCGGACGTGGTGGAATGGCTCGGCTGCCTGCCCATCGCCGAGCGCGGCCTGGAAGTCACCCAGCGGGCCAAGGCCTGGGCCGCGGTGGGCGTGTTCGCCGCCGCCATCGTCGCGTCCAGCCTCGGCTGGATCTATCTGCCCCTGGCGCTGGCGGTGGTGGTGGTGGCCTACGTCCTGCTTCGGATCGTGCCGCTCAACCAGGTCTACGAGTCGGTGGAGTGGTCGGTGATCGTGCTGCTCGGCTCGATGATTCCCATCAGCGTGGCGCTGGAATCGACCGGAGGCGCGGCGTTGATCGCGGACGTGATGGTGGCCTGGACGGAAGGCCTGCCGGCCGTGGCGGTGCTCACCATTCTGATGATCGTGACCATGACGCTATCGGACGTGCTCAACAATGTGGCCACCGCGCTCATTGCCGCGCCCATCGGCATCGGCATCGCCGAGCGTCTCGACGCCAACCCGGATTCCTTTCTCATGGCCGTGGCGGTGGCGGCGTCATGCGCTTTTCTCACCCCCATCGGCCACAAGAACAACACCATCATCCTGGGACCCGGCGGCTACAAGTTCGGGGACTACTGGCGCATGGGCCTGCCGCTGGAGATTCTGGTGGTGCTGGTGGGCGTGCCGATGATACTTATTGTGTGGCCGCTTTGATGCGCATGTATTGAACGCATCCCCAACGTTGCTTGCGCAACTCAGTCCAGCGGCCACACCGGCCGTCTGACCTTCTTGTAGGGAAGCTTTTTGAAGTTGCGCGAGGTGATGCCGCCGCCTTCGTCCACCACGATGATGTCGCTGGCAATCGGCGCAAACGCGGCGCGGAAATGATGCGCCGACTTCACGGCCACAAGCTTCTTCTTCCCGGGATCGATTCCTGCGTGCTTGAAGAAGTTCACATCGTAAACCTGGTAACGCCGGCTGGTGATGACGATGTCCAGACCGTTCACGCGCAGCACGGCGGTGGGGCCGGCTTTCACTTTCACGCCCTTGGACATGGGGCCTTCATAGACGAATTGCCCGTCGGTGAGGCGCTCGACGGTTCCGGTGACTGGAAGCGGTGCGCCCGTGGAGGGATCCAGCCGCCCGCCGAGAGTCAAGGAGACCTCCGAGCCTTCGCCTGCCTGTGTGCAGGCCGCTGCGGCATCCGGGTCGTACATGTTGGCGAAGGCCGCGTCTTTCAGCTTTGCTTCCAGCATGCCCTTCAGCAGCCCGGTGGCGTCACCGTAGCCGCCGCCGCCGGGATTGTCGGCGAAGTCCGCCACGACGATGGGGCCTTTCTTCCGGCCGCGTTTGCGCATGCGCGCGATGGCATCGGCAACGCTCACCGTCTCCACCGTGCTGCGTTCTCGATTTTCGTAAATGTGCTGGATCAGAACCGAGGCAATCTCGGCATGGCGAGAATCGTCTCCGTCGCCCACGACCACCACGCTCGGTCCGGTTTCGCGGATGTCGGCCCACGGAAAGCCGGCATTGATGCTCACGGCAAGCACCGAAGGTTCGGATTCGAACTCCCTGGCCAGCGCCAGCGCCTCGGTCATCGGTCCGGGGGCGGTGGTGCGGCCGTGGTCGGCGCCGTCCAGCATGGCGCCCCGGGCAACCACCGTGCGCGGTCGAATATCCCTGTCCATGGTGCGCGCAATG